>NZ_VPEP01000004.1:0-237710 GCF_013417035.1 Acinetobacter sp. YH16053 | reverse complement strand
ATGTAGCCAAAGGCTCTCACCACCTGAGCCATGGTCGTATCCATACCTGCACGCATGTCCATGGGCTGAGTAGACAACCAGATTTCATCAATGCGGATCATGTTGCAAGTGCCTTGAGTAATTCTGCTAAAGCAGATATTTTCGATACTTGCCATTTCAAGCCAATTTCTGCTTTTGAGTGGGGTAAAGTAATTTGAATTTTTAACATGTCAGTAGGATGTTAGCGGCAGTGTAAAAATGACCCCCTAATGGCATTTAAAAACTGACCCCCTTGGTTAATATAGCGGTCATTTTGGACTGCTCAACATGTTAACTTTGGAGCAAGCAGTGACAATCCAAATACTTCATCAACAAGGTAAATCTATTAAAGCCATTAGTCGTGAACTGGGGGTGTCCCGAAATACCGTACGTAAATATTTACGGCAGAAGGAAACACCTCAGTATCGGCGTACACAACCTAGAACAAGTATTCTTGATCCATATAAACCCTATTTACTCAAACGTGTAAACGCAGCTCATCCTGAATGGATTCCTGCTGTTGTGCTCTACCAGGAAATTTTAAGGTTGGGATATCCAGGAAAGATCAGGATCTTGAGGGAATATCTTGCAACATTAAAATCAGTTGCTAAACCGGAACCGATCATTCGTTTTGAAACCCAACCTGGCCAACAAATGCAGGTAGATTTCACCACGATTCGACGCAACAACTCGACTTTAAAAGCCTTTGTCGCAACATTAGGGTATTCCAGAGCGACTTTCGTGAAATTTTATGATCATGAACGTACCGATGCATGGATCGATGGTCTGCAAAATGCATTTCAGTTCTTTGCAGGAGTACCTCAGGAAATCCTGTTTGATAACGCTAAAACGATCATGATTGAACGGGATGCCTATCAGGAGGGGCAGCATAAATGGAATCCCAAACTGCTCGACTGCGCCAAGAAATACAGCTTTCGTCCTCGCGTATGTAAGCCCTACCGTGCACAGACCAAAGGCAAAGTTGAACGCTTTAATGGATACCTCAAATCAAGCTTTATTGTGCCATTGAAAGCAAGCCTGAAGACTTCGGGTTTACTGTTAGATGTTGATGTCGCCAATGCCCACATTGGCCGGTGGCTGCATGAAACCGCCAATCAGCGGATTCATGCCACCACGCAGGAAAAACCGGCTGTTCGACTGCAACAGGAGCAGCAAAAATTTACGCCATTACCGCAATCAGATACAGGTTCCAGCACTGTACCTGTTGCAGCAGCACAGCATGTCATGCCCTACGAGAGTTTGCAGCATCCCTTATCTGTATATGACCAGTTGCTGGGAGTTTCCTGATGAATCTGCAATACGACCGTATAGAGCAGCTTTGCCAAAAGCTCAATCTGCCTGCCATCGCATCACAATGGTCACATCATGCACAACAAACATTAGGTCAGGATGGAAGTTATGCCGACTTTGTTGAAGCGATCTTGACGCATGAATATGCTGCCAGGCAACAGCGCAGCCAGCAGGTACTGATGAAACTCTCAGGCCTGCCTCAAGTCAAAACCCTGGAAGACTATGATTTTAATTATGCCCTAGGGGCCCCTAAATCACAGGTGATTGAACTGTTCAACCTGAGCTTTATTGCTAGAGCAGAAAATGTGGTGTTTCTTGGTGCTAGCGGTGTAGGGAAAACGCATTTATCCATGGCATTAGGCTATAAGGCCATCATGAACAATGTCAAAACCAAGTTTATTACCGCCGCCGATCTCATGCTGCAACTCAGTACAGCCTATCAGCAAGGTAAATTGAAAACCTATATGCAACGGGTGATACTCGCCCCAAAATTACTGATTATCGATGAAATTGGTTATTTACCGTTTGGACGTGAAGAAGCGAATCTGTTCTTTAACGTGATTGCCAAGCGTTATGAAAAAGGCAGTACGATATTGACGAGTAACTTACCCTTTAGCCAATGGTCTAAGTCATTTGCGGATGATGTCACGTTGACCGCTGCGATGTTAGATCGGTTATTGCATCACTGTCATGTGGTACAAATATCGGGTGAGAGTTATCGTTTGAAGGATAAAAAAAGAATAGGGATTCAGCCTCAGGTTGAAATTTAATACGAGATCAAAGGGGTCAATTTTACTTTGCCATTTGTAAGGTAAAAGGGGTCAATTTTAGAATGCCGTTGACAGGAGTAGGATCTAATGGTGCAGAGCAAGATAAGGCAATAAATGCAGGTTTATTCGGTAGTGGTGAGCGATCACTCCCTGGCTTAGCATCAATTAAGCGAATCCATTTGGATACAAGATTTGTATTCAATCCATGTTGCAAAGCGACTGAAGCAATTGAAACGTCCGGTGCTTTACAAGCCTGAACGATCTGCTGTTTAAATTCAGCACTGTATGTTCTTCGTTTTTTCGCAAGAGATGCGATGGATGTCTGATTATTTGTAGTCATAAATTTAAGTCCCCACTTGTTTCTAAGTGGGGACTAAATTAAGGCTTATAGGATGAATTCAGAAGGTGTGTTCAGCGGACGCTTACCTCTATTAATCCTTTAAGTACAGTCCATAAACTACTCATACTATTAGAGTCAATATTTTGCAAAAACAGTTCTAATATATTTGAGAGATATAGAAGACTTCATTGAATCAAAAATCTAAATGAGAGGCACCTACCTAGGTGCCTTCTCATTTAAAAAAAATCTCTTAGACGAAATCTACACATAAAAAACCACCCAATTTTTCAATCAGGTGGTTTGTAAAACTTAACTTTACGAGTTATTGAGCTGCTTGTTGCTCTGCTTGAATTGCAGTCAATGCAATGGTGAACACAATGTCATCTACCAATGCACCACGTGACAAGTCATTCACTGGCTTGTTCAAGCCTTGTAGCATTGGGCCAACACTCACCACGTTAGCAGAACGCTGTACTGCTTTATACGTCGTGTTACCTGTGTTCAAGTCAGGGAAAATGAACACATTGGCGCGACCTGCAACTTGAGAGTTTGGTGCTTTAGAGCGACCAACACTTTCAACCGATGCTGCATCGTACTGTAATGGGCCATCAATCAGTAAGTCAGGACGACGTTGTTTCGCAATTTCAGTCGCTTTCGCTACTTTTTCTACGTCAGCACCTGCACCCGAAGTACCAGTTGAGTAAGAAATCATGGCAATACGTGGGTCAATACCAAACGCTTTTGCAGAGTCAGCAGATTGAATCGCAATTTCAGCCAATTGTTCAGCATCTGGGTCTGGGTTAATCGCACAGTCACCGTACACATATACTTCATCTGGTAGTAACATAAAGAATACTGAAGATACCAATGAATAATCAGGTGCAGTTTTAATGAGCTGGAATGCAGGACGAACTGTATTGGCTGTAGTATGCACAGCACCAGACACCAAACCATCAACCTGATCAAGTGCTAACATCATCGTACCTAATACGACAGTGTCTTGCAGCTGTTCACGTGCTTGATCGTCAGTAAGTTTGCCTTTACGCATTTCCACCATTTTTTCGACATAGTTTTCACGAATCAAGTCAGGATCAATGATTTCTAAGTCGTGTGGAAGCTCAATACCACGTGCTTTGGCAACATCAACTACGGCTTCTGGTTTTGCCAATAATACGCAGTGCGCAATACCACGTGATTGACAAATTGCTGCAGCTTGAACGGTACGTGGCTCATCACCTTCTGGAAGCACGATACGTTTTTTCGCTGCAATAGATTTTTGTACCAATTCATGGCGGAATGCAGAAGGCGATAAACGTGGTTTATGCGTATCGCTGATTAATTGAGTTAACCATTCTGCATTGATGTGACTGGCCACAAAGCGGGTAACTTGTTCTGCACGCTCAGTATCATCTACAGGAATTTCGTTGCTCAGGTTTAATAACTGTTGTGCAGTTTCAAAGGTGCTCAATTTAGTATGTAAAATTGGCAAGCCATTTTTCATTGCTGCTTGGCAGAACTCTAAAGCTTGTGCGCTTGGTGCTTGATGTTCAGTTAACACCAAACCTGCAAGTGGAATACCATTGCTGCTGGCTAAGCTACTGGCAAGCAATACATCGACACGGTCAGAACCACTGATAATCAGCTCGCCTGCAACGAATTTATGCATTTCGTGTTCAATATTCGATGCAATTAAGCTGCTGTGTAATACACGGCGCTGCGCTGCTTCACCTTGGTTAATCCATTCTGCAGAAATGTGTGCAGCCAAGTCCGACATACGTGGCACACTTAAAGTATTGCTGAATGGCACCAAGCCAATCACTGGCATGCAATCTTTACCAATCATTGAATGTGTAGTTTGAATTTTGCTGACAAACTGGTTGGTGTCGCTAATTAAACGTAAGTTTGGATCAAGCGTAACAGGAATTTGTGCAGAATCTTCTGGTAAACCTTTGGTACGCATAAACAATACGCCCGCAGTACGCTCACAAGTTGCACCACCAAAGAAACGTAATTGATTGTCTACTTTGGCAGCTGTTTTTGCAGCATTGTTGATGTCGGCATTGCTGACAATAATGACTTTTGCATCAAGTGCTTTAGCCAAATTTGCATTCAATTCAGTTGCAAAAGGATCGCGTCCGTTTGGCAACACGCCTTCTACAATAATGATATCGTGATGTTTAGAAATTTCACGATGTAAACGTACTGCATCTTCGAGCAATTCATCGTTTTCATCATTCTTTAAGCGTTCAGTCAGCGTGCTATAAGCAATCGGCTCAACAGTTTCATGCTTGAATAAATGACGATACAACGCTGTAGTGCGGTCTGCTTCTGGCTGTAATTCTTGCGAGAAAGGCTTTAAAAAGCCTGCTTTTACGCCTTGGCATTCCAAAGCGTAAATTAAGCCTAGACATGCTGATGTTAAGCCAACACCAATTTCAGTAGGAACCAAAAGTATTGTTTTCATAGTTTTTTCTAAATCATTTAGGAATTTATTGAAGGCACACTGGATACTACGATTGCTTAAGCAATCGCAGCATCACATTCAGACTTTTTTCCAGCTGACTTTAGCTCCTCAGCAACGTGCGCAGTTTCTTTAGCAATACGGCCTTCTTCGTCAGTTGGTACAACCCAAATTTGTGGGCCAGTACCAGCATCGATACGTCCTTCAGTACCACGTTTTAAGTTGTCGTTACGCTCTTTGCTGAAGTTAAAACCGAAGTGCGGTAAGTAAGATACTGTTTTTTCACGGATATAAGCAGAGTTTTCACCAATACCACCAGTGAAGAACAAGCCGTCTAAGCGTGGTAAACCACAGCTAAGCGCAGCTAAAGATTTAGCTAAACGGTAGCAGAATACTTCAATTGCAAGCGTTGCATCTTCGTTGCCTTGTTCAGATGCTTCAATCAGGGTACGCATGTCGTTCGATAAGCCTGACAAACCAAGTAAACCACTTTGGCTGTTTAGCATTTTGTCAATTTTGTAGATATCCCAACCTAAGTTGCTTGCAAGGAAGCTGTGTAAGCTTGGGTCTACATCACCACTACGAGTACCCATCACCAAACCTTCAAGTGGGGTTAGGCCCATCGATGTGTCTACACTTTGACCATTCCAGATTGCACAAGTCGAGCTACCGTTACCCAAGTGAGCAGTTAACCAGCCACCTTGTTTGAAGCTGCCAGCCAACTCTGAACCGCGCTCTGAAACGTATGCGTGACTTGTACCGTGGAAGCCATAACGACGTACGTTGTGGTCGGTATATAAGAATTTAGGCACTGCATAACGGTAAGCGTGAGCAGGCATCGTTTGGTGGAATGCAGTATCAAATACAGCCACTTGCGGAAGTTCTGGGAACAAACGCATTGTTGCTTCAATACCCACCAAGTGTGCAGGGTTGTGTAAAGGTGCAAGCGGAGTTGCTTCACGAATACGTTGCACGATTTCTTCAGTTAATAATTCTGCTTTGGTTAAAGTACCGCCGTGTACAACGCGGTGACCAATGGCTTGTGGCTTATATTGAGATAAGCGACCAAGAATAGTTTCCAATGCTTTTTCATGGTCAGCATGTGGAATAGAAAGTTCGAGCGGCTCACCACCTGCGGTAATGCCTTTAATGCGCGCATCAGCAGAACCTAGATTTTCTGCCAAACCAAAGATACGATCTCCAACGCTTTCAGATACAAGCGCATATTTGATAGAAGAAGATCCGCAGTTAATCACTAATACTGATGTAGTCACTTTTATGTACCCGAATTCTAATTGAAGTTATCCCTAGTCAATCAAGCTGCATTGCAAGATATGGCAAACGGCAATCTATTGTGTTGCAATCTTGATCATTACGTATGTTTTATCATGGGTTTTTTATTGCTCCTAGATAGACTTTAGGAGATTAGACTTAAGCATTATCGACCATGAAATCAGAAATAATTAAAATTTATCAGCCCGAAACTTTCATTTTTTCATGAAATGATGGTCTAAAATTTCTGCTTAATTCCTGTTGTATTCTCTTAACATAGCACACTTCATTCTGCAGGCGAGTGGCAAACTGTTTTAAATTATTTCCTCAATCTTTGTCGGTTTATTTTGATTTGGCAGCGTATTTAATTTCCGACCAACGGACAATCACATAAGCAATCAGTGCCACCATAAAAAACACCAACATCATCCACGCCAAGCCTTGTAAGGTTTCAATAATGGTGCGGTAAATTTCCAATACCCAGCGTTCTTGCGTCAGTTCAATCACAATTCTTTTGTCATTTTCGGCATAGGTGAGTGGGGTAATGTATTTTTCCATATCGTAAATACGAATGCCTGAAGATGTGCCGACCACCATGCCTGCAAATTTGGTGTACTTTGCCCATGCTTCATGAATTGGGTCGTGGATGATACGCGCCAAAATTGCATTGATGGAGCTGGAAAACAGACGCATGACAATGAACGACACCAACAGTGCTAAAGCAAAGGTACTAATAATCAAATAATAAAACATAAGCATCGTCACTCTTTTTGATGATTTTTCTAATCTTGATGGTGTTTTTATTTTAAGTGAGCGTGAGGCAGAAATGTGTAGTGGAACTGTGTCTTAAAACAATGTCTAAAAAATAGAAGGGAATAATGTTCAGCTTCCTGTGAAACTGAACATTATATTTGGATATTGCAAAATTACAGATGGATTTTATTGGCGGATTTGACCATCGCCAAACACGATCCATTTTTGTGAGGTTAAACCTTCCAAACCGACAGGGCCACGGGTATGAATTTTATCGGTTGAAATACCAATTTCAGCACCAAGGCCATATTCAAAACCATCGGCAAAACGAGTAGATGCATTGATCATGACTGAACTAGAATCTACCGCAGCCAAGAATTGACGCGCCAAACTAAAGTTTTCAGTAATAATGGCATCAGTATGATGTGAACCATATTTATTGATATGTTCAATTGCCTCATCAATTCCTGAAACCACTTTAACTGCCAAAATTGGGCCTAAATATTCGGTGTACCAATCTTCTTCGGTTGCTGTTTTAACACTTGTACCCAAAATCTTTTGGGTTGCAGGACAGCCGCGTAATTCGACTTGTTTTTCTGCATATAGCTCGGCAATACGTGGCAAGAATTGTGCGGCAACAGCCTCATCGACCAACAATGTTTCCATGGCATTACAGACGCCATAACGGTGAGTTTTTGCATTCAGGGCAATAGGCAGGGCTTTTTGTAAATCGGCCTGTGCTTCTACAAATACGTGACAGTTACCATCCAAATGTTTAATCACTGGAATACGCGCTTCATTGCTGATGCGTTCAATCAGACTTTTACCGCCACGTGGCACAATTACATCTACATATTCAGACATGGTAATTAATTGCCCAACGGCAGCACGGTCTGAGGTGTTAATCACTTGCACCGATGTTTCTGGCAAGCCTGATGCTTTTAAGCCGTGTTGAATCGCGGCAGCAATCGCTTGGTTAGATTCCAGTGCTTCAGAACCACCACGTAAAATAATCGCATTGCCTGATTTTAATGCCAAAGACGCAGCTTCAAGGGTTACGTTTGGACGTGATTCGTAAATCATGCCCACCACACCTAGCGGTACACGCATTTTGCCCAATTGAATACCAGATGGACGGTAAGCCATATCGGTAATTTCACCAATTGGATCCATGAGACCAATCACATCTTTCAGACCTTGTAACATGCCTTTAAAGCGTGCGGGGTTAAGTTCTAAGCGATCAAGCAGTGCGCTATCCAAGTTGTTGTTACGACCTTTGGTCATATCAATTTGGTTGGCAGCTAAAATAGCGGACTCGCTATTTTCCAATGCCGTATAAATAGCCGATAACGCATTGTTTTTAGATTGGGTAGAAGCGCTTGCTAAGACACGAGAGGCTTGGCGTGCTTGTTGTCCTACCGTTTGCATATATTGTTCAATAGACTCTTGCATAGCGGTTTGATCACTTAGAAATTTCAACTCGATATTAACAGTCTGTGCCTGCACAATGAAGCGTCTCAGCGGAAAATCGACTAAATTGTTCAATCTTTTCATATTTTTCAATGCTTTCATCACAAAAATTAATATTTTGAAATGCTTTATGATTTAAAAGTAGATGAGCGGTCATAGAAAATGTTGCGTATAAAATCAGCACCTGTATAGAATGATGCGATAACGACATTGATGTCATTCACAACAATAAGCAGGATGCCACTTTAATTCAGATAAGTGGGTAATCGTTCAATGACGAACACTTGCACAATAAAAATAAAATGCGCATGGAGGTAAGGAATATGAATTCCATGATCCAGATGGACACGGATGTACAGGACGCAAGTTCGCATGTCTGTTTTTTTGATATTTACGATAAACACAGCTTTAAACAACCCGCTCGTACCACTTGGATCAACGGCTGGAAAGTGGAATACATGGCAATTGCTCAGCCAGAAACCGCACATTTAACTCCAATTGTGATTATTGGCGGGGCATTCCAGAATTTTAATTCTTATAAATACTGCGTAGAGCAACTATTTCGTGCTGGCCCGATTATTTTAATTGATATGCCATCTATGGGCGCCAATCAGCAAATGACCAATGTGGAAACAGGTGAGTCGGCAGGAACGCTAGAACTGCATGATTTAGGTCAGATGTTGGGTGATTGGCTGGATATTGTCGGCTTAGATAAAGTATCCGTCATGGGCATGTCATTGGGTTCGGTGGTGGCATCGTGTCTAGCAGATCAGCGTCCTGAATTGATTGATCGCATGATTTTAATGGGGGTTATGCAAAAGACCCGTAAAAGTTGGCGCATGTTGCTTGAAGAATCGCTGCATTTAATGAAAGAACAGCGCATGGATGAGTTTGGTCAGGCGGTGATTTTGTACTTGGTGAATCATGCCAAAATGGAACAAACCCGTATGTCGCCTACCGCAAAGCGTCTGTTTTACCGACAAATGGCCGACTTTACCGCTACAGAGCAAGATCGCTACGATGTGAACTGCAACCGTTTATTGCGGTTAACCAATGTGCCTATTCCGCAATGTAAGGTTTTGGTGGCGTGTGGGCAATATGACAGTTTTACCTTGCCGCATGAAAATGCCAATTTTGCCTTACAGTGCCCGAACATGGAATTTGCCATGATTGCCAATGCAGATCATGTGCCGCAATTACAGCGCCGTAAAGAAACCATGAATTTATTTGCGACCTTTTTAAGCGATGAATCTATTCAGGACTTAGATGGCATTATTCCAATGACACGTGCGCAACTATTGACGATGGAACGCCGTGGAGAAGCGCGTATTCGGGTGCAAAATCCGCAAAGTCATTTGCAGTATCGTCATTCTGATTTGAAAATTGCCACGCACATTGTCGATTTAAACTTCTTTGGTGTATTGCTTGATTTTGAAAATGCTGCGTTGGCGGCACAAGCAGCACAGTTTGAACGAGATATGGCCTTAGAATTACAGGATGAGGAAGGCAGTTTTAGCATTGAATGTTTAATTTTTGAAAGCCAAGGGCAGCAACTACGCGCATTATTTAAGCATGGTAGTTTTGAGGTGGCAGAGCGTTTGTTGCGTTATGTGGAACGTCAAAAAGCGGCTGCACAAAATTTGGAATATGCCTGTTAGTAGATAAAATCAGTGCTTGGTTTAAAATTATCCAAAGAAAATAGAATCAAAATAGCGTGTTAAACCACGCTATTTTTTTTGTAGGCATGAACCATCCAGACTAAATCGCCTAAATGTTCTGCGGTTGTTTTTTCTAAAGAGCTGTTGGAAAAATACAGTTGTGGTTGTTGTAGCTGCACTTGCTCAAAACCTGCATTTTGAAAAAACTGAGTTAATTCCTGCGGAGATTGAAAGTGAAAGGTGAAAGCACTGCGTGACATAAATTTCAATAATCGGCTGCAGTTCCAAATAAAATTGGCGAGCTTGTTTTTGACGGGTTCAGGGTAAATATCGGTTAAATAATGCAGTTCTGGAAAGTCTTGGGTGTAGTTACACATGCCATTTAACAGCTGTTGTAGCATGTCTTTGCTGAAGTAGTTAATTAAACCTTCACTAATAATTACTAAGGGTTGCGAGTGATCAAAATATTCAAAGGCCTGTTGAAAGGATTCACTAAAAATATCGGCGGTGAGAACTTCAGGTGCGTCGTGGTCAATTTGTCGTAACGCTTGAGTTTTAATTTGCGCCATATCAGGCAAATCCAGTTCACGGTAATTCAGTTCAGGATATTTTTGTCGAAAGTTCCAGCTGCGTGGTGACAGCCCAGATGCAATTTCGAGCACTTGTAATTGCGGATGTTGCTGAATCAGTGCGGTTAAGTGTGCATCAATCATTTGGTGACGTTGTTTGAGGGTGCTGCGCATACTGCCGCCCACATGACGTTCTGCCCAGTTTTCTAAAGGATGTACCAATTTGGCTAAAAACTTGCCTTTTCGGGTCGCAAATACAGGATGTGAAATCCCCCTTTGATACCAGATATATCCCGTATAATGTGCGGTAAAAGAAATATGCCGATGTTTGGACAATGCAGTCGTGTCTGAGCGAGTTGGCTTGGCATCCGAGTTGTGCATTTCAGTCCTTTTTTCTGTCGTGATTTTGCTGTTCAGCAATGTTTTTGTCATTTTCGTATAGACCTTAATTGTTTGTATGGTGGTCGTTGTCTTTTTAGGCATGCTTTGACACTCAAGCTGCGGTGTCAGGCATATACTCAAAATAGAATAAGTTTATCATAATCAAAAAGGAACAAGCTGTCGTGTTCCTTTGTCGTATAAATGCTGTGAAAAAGTGAAGGCGTATAGGGTCTGTTGACATTTCATAAATGGCTTGCGCTGTAGGCTAAAACTGAGCAGATCAGGCATAAAACGCAGGGAATAGTGGACCTATTTTCAAGTTCCATAACGCAATCTGAGAAAGTTTTAGCCACAGCCTTTCAGGACGAGCATATTTTTTGCTGCTATTGCGTTATGTGCCAGTCATTTAGAATGACTAAATTTCCTGTCCCATGCCTTATATCAGCTAAAAAATCTTGCGAGATATATCTCTCACGTCGCAAACATAGACGAATTGTCAACAGACCCTAGTTAGTTTGTAGTGATCTCAAGTCGCAGCGTTTTTAGTGGTACTTGAATAATTGGTCGGGTCGTGACTAGTTTGTGCTGCCAGTAGCGCGGCACTTTGTTCTTTAAATACCAAGATACGATCACGGACGCTTCGCCATTCATCACCCAAGTCTAAAACTTCAACAATGCTAAACTCTGCACTAAGCTCAGGGATTTTACCGCGCATGCGTTCTAAACGTGCCTGATTCGGCAAGGGTAAATCGGCAATCGCATTTAAAGCCAATCGTTGTGCAGCACGGTTGTTGCAGACCAATCCCATGTCACAGCCTGCAAGCAAAGCGGCATGAATACGTGCATCGGCATCGCCTGCTACACAAGCCGCCTGCATGCTTAAATCATCCGAAAAGAGTACACCATCATAGCCCAAGTCTTTGCGAAGCACTTGCTGTAACCAAAACTCAGAAAAACCTGCAGGGTTCGGATCGACCTGATCATAAATGACATGCGCAGGCATGAGCGCATCCAGTTGATTTTGCAGTTGGATAAAGGTTTGCATATCCTGTTGTTGAATTTCGGCAAAAGAACGTGAATCTATCGCGGCAGCAACGTGAGAGTCTGCTTTAACCGATCCATGTCCAGGAAAGTGTTTGCCTGTGGTTGACATTCCTGCACGATGCATTCCACGTAAAAAAGCATCTGCCAAAGCAATAATATCGACAGGACGCGCAGCAAAAGCACGATCTCCAATGACATCACTGATGTCATTTAAATCTAAAACGGGTGCAAAACTAAAATCAATGCCTACGGCTAATACTTCGGTGGCCATCAACCAGCCACATTCTTCGGCTAAATCTAAGGCACGTTCAGGTTCGTTTTGGTATAACTCGCCAAATCTACCCATAGCAGGCAATAGGGTAAAACCTTGTTTTAAGCGTTGTACGCGTCCGCCTTCCTGATCGACTGCAATTAAAATATCAGGGCGTACCTGACGCATGTGGTCGGTCAAGGCGCGTACTTGCGCAGGAGATTGGATATTTCGGGCAAATAAAATGACTCCACCGACTTGCGGAGCGCTTAATAGTTCAATATCTTCTTGAGTAAGTTCTGTGCCAGCGATGTCGAGCATCAATGCGCCAATCATATTGGGTGTCCGTATTCGATTTTTATCAATAAAAAAACAATACCTGAATTCTGCAATGATTTGCTACATTTTGACAGCACAGATTATGATAAAACTACACGACAGATGCAAATTAAGTTGTATAAGATTTTGAATCTGCTCAATTCATTGTGAAAAGCAGAGATTGGTCAAAAACCAAGGACGTAAATATTTTTATGAAACTTCAAACCATCGCTTGTGCGGTTGCTATTGCAACTGGCGGTTTTTTCTTTTCTCACGCCATTAATGAAGCGATTGCAGCCAATAACACCGCTGCAGTGGCCAACAGTATTGTGCCGACGCAGGAACAAGCTTTGGTTTCGCGTCAATTGGCGACCTTGGTCGATCGTCAGCATTATTTAAATCAGCGTTTAGATGCTGCGACGTCGCAGCGCATTTTTGATTTTTATATCGACAGTCTAGACCCAGACCACACTTTGTTTTTGGCTAAAGAAGTTGAGCAATACCGCAAACAATATGCAGCAACATTTGGCGCTTCATTAAAAGCAGGCAATTTGGCTGGACCGTATCAAATTCATGCACAGTATCGTGAACGCTTAAAACAGTTTTATCATTTCATGTTGGCAGAGCTGAAAAAACCACAAAATTTAAAACAGCCAAATGTCACGATTGAAACAGATCGGGAAAAAGCACCGTTCTTTAATACTGAAGCAGAAATGCGTAAGCATTGGCAAAAAATGCTGGTGTCGCAGCTCATTAACCTGACCATTAGCAAAGAAGAAGAATTGGCAAAACAAAAAGCGATTAAAGATAACCCTGAATTGACCAATGGTCAGGATTTGGCAAGTCCAGAAGATTTGACTCCAGTGCAGACTTTAACTAAGCGTTATACTCGTCAGTTAGAGCGCATGGATCGTTTAAAGAGCGATGATGTGCTGGATAAAACTTTGAATGCGATGATGCTGACTTATGATCCGCACAGCAATTATTTCCCACCTGTTGATGCGATGGAGCTGAATCGTCAAACGACTTTGCAGCTTGAAGGGATTGGGGTGTCGATTCGTCCTGAACGAGGCAATGAAGACTACACTAAAATTGAAACCATTGTTGAAGGTGGCCCTGCCAGTAAAACAGGGCAGGTGAAATCGGGTGACCGCATTATTGGTGTGGCGCAAGATGGCGAAAAAATGGTGGATGTTGTGGGTTGGCCGAGCAATGAAATTGTGGGGCTGATTCGCGGTAAACGTGGCACCAAAGTCACTGTGCGTTTGTTGGGTGCGGGTGCGGCGATGAATCAGGCGCGTAATGTGACCATTGTGCGTGATGTGATTCAGGAAGAAGATGCGGGAGTTCGCTCACGAACGATTGACATCAAACGTGATGGTCAAACTTATACCTATGGTGTGATTGAAATTCCATCGTTTTATTTGAATTACCGTGCGCGTCGTGCAGGTAATGAATATCGCTCGGTGTCGGAAGATACCAACAATGCCCTGAAAAGTTTGGCGGCCAAAAATGTCGCAGGGATTATTGTCGATTTGCGTAACAACCCTGGCGGTTCATTGGAAGAAGTGGCACGTATGCTTGGGCAAGTAATCAAATCAGGCCCTGTGGTGCAAATTCGTGATGGCAATGGCAACGTGAGCGTATTTGAAGATGACGATGGTGGTGCACAGACTTATGCAGGCCCATTGGCAGTGATGATTAACCTTGCTTCTGCTTCGGCCAGTGAAATTTACTCTGCTGCAATTCAGGACTATCAGCGCGGGATTGTGATTGGTAGCACCACCACAGGTAAAGGTACAGCGCAGGTACAACTCGACACCTTAGCTTATGGGCAGGCGACCTTAACTCAACGTAAGTTCTACCGTATTACAGGTGGAAGTACCCAAAACAAAGGTGTGATTCCAGATATTAAACTGGTGGATATTTACAATGAGGAGTTTGGTGAGCGTAAAGCTAAAAATGCCTTGAAGTGGGATACCATTCCAACTGCGCCATTTAAGCGTGAAGGTTCAGTACAGCCGTACATCACCAAGTTGGGTCAATTGTCACAGCAACGTGTCACGCTTGATCCACAATTTCAATATTTGGAACAACGTAAGCAAATTGCCAAACAAACTGAAGATCGCAAAAGCATTGTGTTAGATATTGAACAACGCAGAGCAGAGTTGTTAGCTTTGGAGCAACAAACGCTGACTGCGGAAAACAAACGCCGTCAGGAAACAGGTTTGAAACCATTTGCTAATTGGGAAAGCTATCAGGCATCTATTGATGCTTTGGCAGAAGCGCGTGCCAAAATGAAAGCGGCACAACGCCCTGCTTTACCTGAGGAAGAAGCTTTTGTGATTGAAGCAGCGCAGGTGTTGCAAGACTATGCCATGTTACAAAAAGGTGTTTCTGAGCCGAATCAACCTTAAAACAATGTTAGAATCTTAATCAAATAGAACCAGCAGCGAAAAGTTGCTGGTTTTTTTCATCCTAAAGCGAAAAGTAAAGTGACAAGATGCATATAGCTTTGAGTCAGACAGCTATTTTTAGCAGTTTTGAATTGCCATTACTTCATGATGACATATTATATATTTGACTATTGACCAAAGCGGAATAGTATTAGACTCTTAAGTCAATGCAGTCTTTGCTAGATCAATCCGTCGTTCAGGTTGCTTTTTAGTTATTATTTATAAGAGAGTGTGAGATTGAGTAGCCGAAAAACAATAAAATATGACAGAGATGGATACATCTAATGATGCATGTACATTATGATCTGAGCTTGGTAATTGGCTCGGTAGCAATCTCAGTATTGGCCTGCTATTTTGCAGTGTCTGTTGAGCAAATGCTTTTTCAAAATGTACAACAACAACTAAAAAAAATTGCATTAATCATGAGTGGTTTGCTGCTGGGTGCGGCAGTGTGGAGTATGCATTTTGTGGGCATGTTGGCCTGCCAGTTACCTGCACCGTATCAATTTGATCTTAGCTTTACGACCCTATCTTTTGTTATTGCATTTATCGCCTCTACGTTTGCGGTTTGGCTGACCACGCAATCGACCTTGCCTGTGGCGCGTTTGATCCTGAGCGGCATTTTAATGGGGTTGGGTATTTCAGGCATGCACTATACGGGCATGATGGGAATTCAGGTAGAAGGCTACCGTAGTTATTATGATCCTACCATTGTTTTGCTGTCTGTATTAGTGGCCATTGGCGGTGCAATACTTACCTTTTGGTTTATGTTTCATTCCAAGTGCAGAATGGGGCGTCAGGCACAATATAAAATTTTCATTGCGGTGCTCATGAGTCTGAGCATTGTTGCCATGCACTATATAGGCATGGAAGCCCTGCATTTTTACTCTACAGCAGATTTGCCTCAATCAGGGCACTTCCAGATCGGGCAAGGGCCAGCTCTGTTGGTGGTTATTTTAGTGACCAGTCTTATTTTTGCTGCTGCGGTGGGCGTATCTCTGCTGGAGCTGCGCTTAGAAGAAAAAAGCAGACAATTGTCTTTAGCCAACCGTGAATTGGCCAATCAGACAGTCAAAGATAACCTGACCAAATTGCCCAACCGTTTATATTTAGCTGAATATGCACAATTGCTTTTTTCTGAGCATCGGCAAAAAAACACTAAAATTGCATTTTTGTATATCGACTTAGACCGCTTTAAAGCGGTGAATGACGTATTTGGGCATCATGTTGGCGATCAATTGCTGATTCAGTTGTCTAAACGTGTGCAATCCCACTTGGGCGAAAATACCCAGTTATTAAGAATTGGTGGCGATGAATTTCTTTTGGTGATTGAACATACCGACATTGCACAAGCCACTGTCATTTCTGAAAAAATATTAGAACTGATTCAGCAAAGTTTCTTAATTGCAGGCAAGGTCATTAATATTTCAGGCAGTATTGGCATTGCGATGTATCCAGAGCATGGCACCAATTTGCAAGATATTTTAATGAATGCTGATGCGGCGATGCTGACCTCTAAATATCAGGGGCGTAACACCAGTTCAATATTTAATTATGATCTGGAGTTACTTGAGGCTAAAAGCCAAAGTAAGTTGATTAATGATTTATATAAAGCAGTTGAACAACAACAATTTGCGTTGTTCTATCAGCCAAAGTTTAAAGCCGCTGACCATAAAATTTGTGGCGTAGAAGCTTTAATTCGTTGGTATCACCCCGTACATGGTTTACTTACCCCAAATATGTTTATTAAAGGGGCTGAAAAGACGGGGTTGATTATTCAAATTGGCTATTGGACGCTAGAAGAAGCCTTTAAACAAATTCAAATTTGGGAAAGATCGGGTGCACCGTTATTTCCTGTGGCTGTGAATTTATCGGCAGTGCAGTTTGAACATAAACACTTATTTTCGACGTTAGAAAACTTGTTTAAACGCTATGAGATTCAACCCCATCACCTGATGATTGAAGTGACTGAAAGTACAGCAATGCATCATATTGAATCGAGTATTCGTAGTTTTGAGCGTTTGCGTCAAATGGGGATTCAATTGGCGATTGATGATTTTGGTACAGGACATTCGAGTTTCTTGTATTTGAAAAAATTGCCAGTCGATGAGTTGAAAATTGACCGTGCTTTTATTTTAGATTTGTGTTTGGACAGCAAAGAAGAATTAATTTTAGAAAGTATTATTCAGTTGGCGATTAAACTGGGTTTAACTGTGACCGCTGAAGGGGTGGAAACGCCATTGCAAGCTGAGATTTTAACCCGTTTAGGCTGTCAGCAATTACAGGGCTACTTATTAGGCTTACCAATGGATGTTGAGCGTTTAGAAGAGCTGTTTAAACATTCGGCTTAAGCTAGCGATCATGCTACCGCTCAAGATAGCGTACAAGTGAGCGACCAAGTCCAGCGTTTAATTTCAGTGATGAAACAAGATGAATATAGTTTGGCTGAGTTGATGCAGTTGTTAGGTTTAACTCATAGCGCAACATTCCAAAAGAACGATATGAATCCTGCCATAGAAGTAGGTTTGATTGAACGTACGATTCCAGAAAAACCGAAAAGCCAAAAGCAAAAGTATAGATTGAAAAAATAACTATATTCTCAGTTGTGGATAAATTAGAACATATCAACAATCAATAAAATTTGATTCAAATCTGCTACAATTACGCCAATTTTTCATATTGATCATTTTGATCTTATACACTGCAGTTCTGCAGTAGGTGTCTTGCATGAGTTTTAAAGATGAGTTAGCGGCGCAGGTCGCACAGCGACGTACTTTCGCGATTATTTCCCACCCAAATATTTGATATCTATTCAAGCCCATTCAACCTATTTCAATTATAATAATAAAAGCATTGTAAGTGCTGCAAAAATATAAAAATTTTGATATTCTTTATCTGGTATATCTTTCAACCCCATTCAATAGATTTCAAGTCTAGTCAGTATGTTTGTGTACATATGTGTGTACACATTTTCTAGAATTTTCTATTTGAAAAAAATATGTACACAGGTGGAGTAAAATGCCTTTAACAGATACGTGGCTTAAGAAGAATCTAAATCGTGAACGTTCAGCTATACATACAGAGTCTGATCAAGATGGATTGAGCGTTCGTGTATCGCAAAAAGGAAAACTCACTTTTCAGATGCGTTTTCGATATAACGATAAGCAAGCTCGTTTAGACTTGGGAACCTATCCAAATATGAGCCTTAAAGAAGCTCGTATTGAATTGCAGAAAATGAAAGCAATTTTAGAAAAGGGACATGACCCACGTATTCATAAAAAAGTAGAACTTCACAAGATCACAGAGGCTATAACTTTTGAAGCGTTATTTCGTGAGTGGCATACGAAATATAGTATTCCAAACAAAAAAAATGCAGATCAATATTTAAGATCATTTGAACTATATGTTTTTCCTAAGTTGGGGGAAATCCCTGCCGAGCAAATTACATTACACATGTGGTTAGATTTACTAGAAGAGCAATTTAAACAGTCGCCATCAATTACTGATCGCATTCTTACGAATACAAAGCAGTGTTTGGATTGGGGGATTAATCGAAAATTAATTGAGCAAAATCCCATAAGACATATCACTGGAAAGCGTGACTTAAATATTAAGAAAAATAAAACTGTTCGAGTATTACAAAATGATGAGTTGTCTTTAATTTTTAAAATTTGTGATGAGTCTAGAACATCATTAAGGAATGTTTTATTTCTCAAGTTATGTTTGTTTTATGGTAATCGATATAGTGAGTTGAGGCTTGCACGGAAATCAGATTTTGATTTTAGTAAAAATACATGGACAGTACCGTATGAAAATCATAAGACAGGAGAAAGTAAAGGGGACATTGTTCGACCTATTATTGATGAGATCAAACCGTGGCTTCAGTCTGCAATGGATTTGAGTAATTCTGAATACATTTTCCCACATGAAAATGGCAAAGAGCCAATGGGGCGTAGTGGGCCAACAGATACCCCTTATAACTTCATGCAATTTGCAAGGAAGAATTATAAAATTGAAATGGATCATTGGTCTATGCATGATTTACGGCGTACAGCAAGGACAAATTTCAGTGCGTTTACAAGTAGGGATGTTGCGGAACTGATGGTTGGTCATGTGATGCCTGGGGAACAGGGGACATATGACTATTATGATTATCAAAAAGAGATGTCGAAGGCTTATAAAAAATGGTGGAAAAAATTAAGTAATCTGTCTAGCTAGACAGATTACTCATTTGGTTGTTATTGAAATATTTGATTAGCCATTCGTTAAACGTTTCTTCATCCCAAAGGCTAGTAGAGCCAGCGCATTTCTTAATAGGTTGAGGCATTGGTTGCTCGAACATTTTTTGATTAGGTTGTTGGTAACGCCATAAAGTCGATGCAGAGCAATTTTTGAGTTTGTGGCGAATTTCTTTAGATGTTAAGTAGCCCATATCTTTGATCCTTTTGTGATTATCGCAATTAGATAAAAGAACTAATTTTTTAACCTTAAATATTGGCTGGAAATCAACCTATAATGTTAAAACTATTAGATCAGTTCATTGATGGGGTAACTATAAAATTTAGAAAATGTTTAAAATAGAGCAGTACGCGTATCTAGAAATATAGTAGTATTATGCTATGCAATTATCTGTATTTTAATAAATTATGATTGATAAAAAATTATCAAGGTTAGAGCAGCTTGAGCAGGATATATGGTTAAACTTTTGTTACTACTATCAGTGTGAATTGGATAATGAATTAATAGAAACAGCGAATCAATCATATATTGATCAAAAAGAAAAAATCATAAAAAGAATGCAGCAGAATGATTTCCCATTGAGTGAGCAGTCAGCTTTTCATTTAGAAATGATGGGGGATGTGGTTTCAATCCCTTTCAAGCCATTCCAGATTGCACAGCTTTTAATGCAGATAAATACATTAAGACTTGAGGTGAATAACTTGCCTGCCAAAATTTTCCAAAGGCAATATTCAGATATTTTAATTGCTTATGTGCAAATGTTTGGTGGGGTGGAGTTTATTCAGAACCGTACACTTGCCAAAAGTGCAAAGGCAATTATTGCAGTCAAAGCTCGTTACGACAAGCATTTATATCCAAGACGGGAAATTTTATATCGCACTTTAAGAGAGCAGGTGGCGCGTCGTGGCAAATGGGATAATTTGAATCAAGCTGTTCATTTTGTGCTTGATGATCTAGTCAAAGCTTTTGAGGTTTACGATATTGAGTGGCTTCAGTCTGAACTTGTGCTTAAGCAAAAAATGCTCAGTGAATTAGAGCAGGAGAGTAAGCAGTTGTACGCTAAAGCTCAGTCTGATGGTGTGCGAAGAAAGCCAGCATCGATTGCGAAAAAAATAGAAAAATTACAGCTCGAACTTAATAATCTTAATCAGATACTGAAAGCAAAATATCCTTCTAAAGAGATGGAAAAGTTTGGGTATAAGATGCCTTACAGTGGTGGATACATTGCTGAAACCATCATTCATGAGCTCCGAACTCAGCCTGATATATTGAAAGAAATCTTGTTCTAAAAGTTGGTTTTAATGTGGTTCTGTTAATTAGACCACTTAATCCAGTTTTATAAGTGATAAATCCGCTCTAAATATTTGAATTTTGCTGCCATTATTTTTAGTAAATATTGATCATAAAATTCATACTGATTACTCAAGCAATTGATTTTTCCAATCAATTATTTGGTTTTGATGTAAATCAAATTGTGTAGAAAGTTCAGCGAGTGTATGGTCGCCTTTAATTGCTACGAGAGCAATTTTAACTTTAAACTCTGCTGAATGATTGCGATGTTTTCTTCGTGTCATGGTTGACTCCAAAAACAAGCATTTCCCATGCTTATTGGGGAGTAGATTATCATTTATAGGCGTGGCCTAAAATCCTAGGCCCATATCATAGAACCTATTTATCTAAATATACCGATTTTGATGAATATGAAAATAATCTTATGAATAGCTTTTTGAAAGATTAAAGAATTATTTTCATAATCCTTAAAAATTTATAGGAAGGTAGTAAGTGCAACTTTTTAAAACAAGGATATACCACAACACTATTTTGGTGTTGTGGTGTAAGGAGCTGTATAATTTATTTTTGGTTGAATAATTTACTCTTAATTCCATTGATTGTAACCCTTTTAATATTTTTATCTAAAATCCCGAAATGAATTAAAATATCCTTTAATTGGTTTTCATTTAATTTATTAGAAGGTCTCAGGTCTATAAGTTTACTTTCGAGTTCAGATATTTTTTTAATTGAGGGATCTGCTGATAAACATGATTTTAAATCCTCAATGAAATTAGGGTATTCGGTATCAAAATTACAATTGTTTTTTTCCTTAATCTGATTATCCTCAATAGGATTGTTAATGTCATGAAAATCAGTATAAATATTTATTTTCGATATTGAATTCTGATCTTCATCATTAATACAGTTTTGTAATGAAAATTTATCTTCTGAGTTTTCTACAGCAGTGATATCTGAATCACTTTTAGACGGCCAAGATGGGTTCAGATGATCCGTATATTCTGATGTATCTAGTAAGTCTTGTTGATGTGAATCTTCTTTGTAGTAATCATTCTCTTTATCAGGAGAATTCATATTGGCTACGTTCGTTAAGTTGTCAGTAGTAAAACCATCATGTAATGGAGCAGAGTTAATATTTACAGTAGGTTGAGATTTTTCCGCTTCCTTCCATTTTTGCAATAAATTGTTCCAAATTCTATCAATTTGTTCTTCATGTTGAGCTAAATGAGTAGACGAATTCATTTCATCTGAAGATGGTAAAAATTTTTCTAATTCAGCAGGATTGGTTGGTAAAAAAGCAGAGTGAGCTTTATTTTGATAATAATAAATGGTATTTACAATTGATGAAGGTAAAATCTTACCAATTTTATAAATTAATATAAGAGGTATTTTTTTGAATTCAGAGTCATCAGATAAGTTATAGAAATAATTTAAACGATCGATATCATATTTCAGAGATTTAAAATTAATAGGGTACTCTGCTTTGATTAGCATGTCATAATGGAAGTAGATAGTAAGAGCTAATAATGGCAGGTCATTTCTATTTATGGTGAAAAGTAGATTTTCTGTGAGTAGTTTTTCATACAGAATTTGATCATCTAGTAAAGAGGAAGTTAACTGATCTACAGTCATTTCTTTCAGTAGTATATGATTATAATGTTTATTAGCATTGCAATTATCAATTTTTGATATTTCTTGATATTTTTTTACAATAGCTTTATCTTTTATTTCTAAATTGAAAATAAAGCGAGTAAAAACACCACTAAAAGCTTTGGTTAGTTTATAGTCGTTGAGTTTTTTGAAATTTTCTTTAAGCTGATTATCCTCTTCCTCATCTAGGTCATTAACACTTAATTTTAAATAAATTTCAGGATTAAATAAATTAAGAGTAGCCTTATTCTCAATGATATTTGATAAATGTTCTTTGCAAAATTTATTTTCGAAAAATAAGATACAAAAGTTTAAAGCTTTTTCATGTTCTAAAATATTTTTTTGATCTAAACGGTAAACCTCCCAAAACTCTTCTAATCTTGGATCAGTTTTTAAAGTAACTTGTAAATTACTGGCACTATATTGTAAAGCTTTTTTTCCACGTTCTGTCAAGGCATAGAAATCTTGGACTGCTTCATAACTTATATAATTCGATAAAGTTTCTTCAGATTGAAAAAGATATTCGGAATATTTTTTGGATAAAGAGGCAATAATATATTCATTATCATCGAGGTGTGATATATCTGCAGAAGAATTCATTAATTGATAAAAGCTTTGCTTACTACCCACATAGGGCTGAATTCTTGCGAGATTAACCCGTAAATAACCTTGATCGATCCAATTATTCCATTCTTTAAAACTAAGAACGATGTTGTAATTTTTATTCATTAGAAGAAGTCCTCGTTTTCATCATCTTTTTGATTTGGTTCGTATTTGGTTTGGCTAATGTTAGGTAGAGTTGCTACTAAAGGATGTGGTTCATTTGTGCAATATGTCATGAATAAGTTGCTTCGGCTTCTAGTCACAGCTACGAATAGCAGTCTTTTATCGAGATCAGAATTCTCAGGTTTTTTCGACAATACGTCTTTATAAACAATTTGCTTATTTGAGTTAAGTTGAGGAATAAAAACATTTTCGAAATCTAAGCCTTTAGAGCTATGATAAGTCATGAGGTAAACCATAGGTTTGTTTGGCACTTCTGACAGATCACCATGATTATTACCTAGGTATCGAATATTAATATTATGCCTTTCAAATAAGTTATTAATTAATCCATAATTGAATTTTTGATTTGGTGATTCTTTACTATTATTTTCATAGTGTGAAGAATCTATAACTTTCTCCAAATCAAAATTTTTAAGAGCATTTTTAATAAAGAATGTTATACAAACATGATGGGTCAATAGTATGCAAGATGGTTTATTGGGTCTAGCTCTAGATAACGACTCCTCAATTGTCCATATGCATTCTTGTATAGCATTCTCAAATTTTATAAGCCTAGCAGTTGTATTCGCTAAACTATTACCTGGTTTTGCACCAAGTAATTCCTTACTCGGTAGGATACTAGAGGCAATTTTGGCTAGGAACTCAGTTAATCTATGTATGATGATTAACATATGTTGCACAGGTTCTACAGATTTTTTAATCTCAGGTTCTGTTGCAGATTGTTCGTAGATTGTTTGTGCACAATCACCAGCGATAATTAAATGCTTGGTTAACCCTTTTATGGTATTTAAATCATCAACAGAAATATCTTGTACTTCATCAAGGAACACAAAATCAGTTGATGATTTATCATGTAAAAACTTTGTATGAGTAAGAAAGTGTACACCAGTCACATTTTCTTCTTTAAAAGAGCTGATTGCTAAATCTTTAAGAGCATGTGTGTATGTTAAATAGTGGAAAGTAGCATCAGGATAATCATTTCGTAATTCTTGAGTTAGTGCTGCTAGCACAGTGGTTTTTCCAGTTCCAGCAACACCACAAACCCAATGAACATGGTTTAGATTGTTTTTAATTGAGCGAATAGTCTGATTCTGCTCTTCGCTCAAATTAGATTTTTTAATCCACCAAGCCATAATTAACTCTCTTTCATGCCTAAATTTGGTTTTAGGCTAGATACTAAATTTTCTAAGGAATATAACTCTTTATTTGTATTAATAATTCTTTTCTTAATGTCAGTTGCAGAAGATTTGAGCTCCTCATAACCATCTAGTGTATTACAGACTTGGATGAGATCCTCACACTTCCTAATAGTAGGTGTGCTGCTATACAAGTCATCTTGTAATTGAATAAGTGCACTTTGTAATAAAACATCTCCTTCAGAATCTCCACGAACTTTTAAAATTTTACCCAAGGTTAGCAAAGCGGATGTATAGTCTGGATCGTGTTCCAAGGCAAGACGTAAATATTTTTCTTTTTCTTCACCATAATATTCACATGATAAATTGTATGCATTAATTGCACTAGGGTTTCTTTTATAGGCAATTTCTGCCCATTCTTTTGATTTTTTTGTTTTACCTGCACGATCATAGTTATAACAAATATTTGTCGCATGATCCGAGTCTGGGTCTAAACGTTCTATAGCAATATAGAGGTCAGCAGCTAATTCATATGCACCTGCCTTAGAGCAAGCGTCTGCATATTCCTCGGCAATATGAACAGGAGGTCGGCCATTATAATCAAGCAGAGCTTGATTGAATTTTTGCTTAGCTCGTAGCATGGACTCTTCCACTTTAGTTAAAGAGTTATTTGCTAAAGGATTTAATATAGAGATTTCTGCACTTTTACCATCGACAATAGCTTCAATATTCAATAGTTTTTCATGATTAATAGTGGCGTAGACATCAATTAATGAGCCTTGCTTGAAGTAGTCTTCTTCTGCTTCTATTGTTAATATTCCTAATAATTTATTGGTGCTTCCTACACAAATCGGTAGATCAATTACATCCTGATATTCTCGTGTAACAATGAGCTGTTTATGGAAGGGTTGAGGTATTGGTACCTCTGTTGAAGCAGGTATAACAGTTTCCAATACTTGATTAGTAGTTACAATGAAGATAGATTCTGAAACGATAGGTTTAATAAAGTCAATTCCTAAACCATGGTAACTAAAGGAATGAATAGCTGCTCCTAGTGATACATGAGCTCTGACATCTTTAGGAAAAATTGCTTCAACCTCATTTGAAAACTCATTCATATAGTTCATTACACAAGTTTGCACTAATGGATTTAGGCAACTTCCTCCAATAAATAAAACACCATCTATTTCTTCACGTTCTATATTGGCTTTATTAAGCGCATCTTCGATAGGTGATACCAAGTGCATAGGTGTATGTAACCCATCGTAAGGCCCTACAAAATCCTCCATTACTGTTTTGAATTCATGAATTGTTATACTTGGTTTTGTTAAATTAAGTTTATATTCTTTGATCTTAATACCTTCTAGAGATTGAAGAGTAATTTTCTCTTCAAAATAATTCTTTAAACTATCATAAGAATAAATTTGATGGTGATTTGCCCATTTACATACTGCGATTTTTAATTGTTCTGCCGTTGCTTGAAGAATTGGAATTACTTTTTCTTCGATATCACGTGAGTTTGGATTGAAATTAGGATTTTCTCTTAATAATTGAGGTAGCAAAATATGCTTAGCAATTGCTCTATCAATATCATCTCCACCTAGAGCAGTAAACTTTGATATTGCAAGGTTCTTAGAGGTAAATTGGTTATTTCGAGCATCTACTTCTAAAATTGTGATGTCGCAGGTTCCAGCACCAAAATCATATACAAGGATATTGGATGGTTTAGACTTTAACTTGGTCAAAAATGTATGAGAAGTATGATTTTTTGCACAATCATAAATAAAACTCAAGAATGCAGCATTAGGCTCGTCTATTAGACAACATTGCTCTGAGAGAATTCCATTGGCTTCTAAGCTTTGAAATAAGCTACGTCTTTGATTGGCTTCAAAAGAAGCAGGTACAGAAAAGGCAAACTTATAATACTGAAGATTTGAATTGCCTATTTCATCTTTCAAACTTGAGATGACTTTGTTAAAGAATGCCTTAGTTGCATCTTCAGCGGTTTCAATTGTATAAGGTAAATCTTTACTTTTAGATAATACGGTTGATGGATAGGTTGGGCCAATAGCTAACCCTAAGCGCATTTTGAAAGATGAGAAAAGATTTCTTCCTTCTGTTAATAAGGGTTTTAATCGATAAGCATCTTGACCCCATATCAATGTTTTATTTTTCCAAGCAATGACTGTATTAATTAAGTGATGACGAATTGTGGCTCCAAATTCATCTGGTTGTCCTAATGGAATGACTTTTACCGTAGTATTATTCTCATTTATAAGAACTTGGCTAACTACAGTAGTTGAAGTGCCAAAGTCGATACCTATGTAAAAGTTATTAGGTCTACTTGGTAGGTGTTGGTCATTGAAGTTATCAGCTATGATCCAATTGCCAGGTGTTGAACGTTCAGTAGACATTTTGTTTCCAAATATTCAAGTAATTAGCTAATTATGTTTTTAATAGTGAATTAATTCAATAAAGAAAAGATAGCGAGAAGTCATATCTAATCAGTAGAGAGGTGGTCCCACTTGTTTGAATCTAAGCGTTCGCTAAACACACCTTATGAATTCGTCCTATAAGCCTTAATTTAGTCCCCACTTAAAAACAAGTAGGGACTAAAATTTATGACTACAAATAACCAGACATCCATCGCATCTCTTACGAAAAAACGAAGAACATACAGTGCTCAATTTAAACACCAGATCGTTCAGGCTTGAAAAGCGCCGGACGTTTCAATTGCTTCAGTCGCTTTGCAACATGGATTGAATACAAATCTTGTATCCAAATGGATTCGCTTAATTGATGCTAAGCCAGGGGATGATCGTTCCCCACTACCGAATAAACCTGCATTTATTGCCTTATCCTGTTCTGGACCATTAGATCCTACTCCTACTGACATATTAACGGTTCAAATTACTTTATCCCACTCAAAAGCAGAAATTGGCTTGAAATAGCAAGTATCAGAAATATCTGCTTTAGCAGAATTACTCAAGGCACTTGCAACATGATCCGTATCGATGAAATCTGGTTGTCTACTCAGCCCGGCGGCTGGAACAGGGCAAATTTCACTGGGCTAAAGTTCACCAAGGTGAAACCGTGGCCCTCAGCCGAAATTTAACTATAATGAAAATTTGGCTGAATTATATGAATCACAAGCCTTACAAAGATTGGATAATAAGCTAATAATTTTGGTAATATGATCTACAAATTTGATCTATAAAAATAGTTGAAATGCAGGTGTAGTAATGTCTTTAGTTTATTTCAGTGACAAAATAATTAAAAATATTTTTCACAACCTTGGCATCGACCTGAATCGCAGCGGTTTTCTGAAACACAGGGATGAGTTGAATCTGGGAATTTTATTGGAATTGATACTGTTTATAAGATCACTAGATAAGATGAAAGGACATTATTTTTTAATCACATGGAATAAGTTCTATTTTCCAGTTTCTGCTTATAAGTTTTATCCTTTTAAATTTCTTAGTAATGATCTTGGTCTGAAGAATACCCGTAGGATGCATATTGATAATGCGGAATATAAAGTCAATTTATTTGAGTCGACATCACGGGTGGAGCTGTATTACGAGGTTCTCGATTTACATATTAAAAATGAGAAATTAGTGATGTTGCATGAACAATTACGTCCCACTCTGAATGAAAGGAGCAAGCCTACACAATTTAACGTTTTGCCTGCGAATTTCTTCCCTGATGTGTTTAGTGACATGAGTGTCGAAAATATTGCTTATATGGATGAATTTCTTGAAAAGTTCAGAAACCATGAGGAATTTATAAAGCGAAAAAATGAAGAAAATAAGGCTGTCAAAAAATTTCATGAATATTGCCAATATTTTAATAATGTGATGAATCTGAGTGCTAGAAGTTTTATTTTTACCATTGAGTTTCTGATGCATGGACAGCAAAAATTATACGATGATAGCTTCATTAATCTAAAAAAAGACTTTATGAACGCAATGAGGGGCTACAGGCAACTTGCTCAGATTTCAGGGTATTTGGGGTTCTGGGATTTAGCAGAAGACAATAAATTATGCTTCAGAATGATGTTTATTGTGCCAGATATTGGCATTGAAGCAGAAGAATGGATTGAAGATATCTGCTATTACTGGGAAAACGTTTATTTCGATAAAATTAGAGAAGAAAAAAAATATCAATTTACAGGCACAGATGCGATAAGATTTGAAGCGGTTGAGCTGCCAGTTGCATGGTCACATAAAAAACTTATCTCCCATTTTTTAGCAGTCGGCAAGAATAATCAGAATATGAAAAGGCTGATTTGTGAACATGCTGTTGCTTACATCGTACTATCTGAATTTTTTTACTGCCCATTCGAGCTTCAGCTATACCTGAAATCCATTAAGATGATTTCTGAGGAACAGTCTGAAGTGGATCAAGTGTTACGTCTTGAGGGGAAAAGAATGTACAGGGTGTTCAGAGGAAGCCTGCCAAAAAATAAAAATTAGTGTAACTTTAGCCTAAGCAAAATCCGATAGATTGGCGATGAGCGTTATGTAGATGAATGAACTTATCGAAACTACAGTGTAGAGTGCTTAACAGGTAATATATATTATTAACTATAAGTAATATATAAATAATATATTAAACATAAACAATATCTTATCTAGTTAAGTAAATACAATGAGTCATCTAACTCAGTATAGCCCATACTCAAATGGGCTATACATCATGTATCAATGACACAGTGTTAAAATATTCAGAACTAACCCTATAGTATGTTCCAAAGTCTATGAGCATATTCAGCTAAGCAGGATGACCACAACATCCTGCTTTAGAATCAAGATCAGTAAAAAAATATATTCCTCACTTACATATGAACCTTATGTTTCAGTGAGAACCTAAATGTCCCAGAATAATCCATTAGTCAATGAATCCTCTATTCTTATTTCAATCGAAGATTTTTTAATCAGTACCTGTCATGAGCAATTCATTGATGATCATGATGAGTTCAAACGAGAATTATTAGAAGCGGTAGTACTGTTTAAGCAGATTTATAGATTTGATCTTTGCTATTCCAAAATCATACAGGTTTTTAAAAGGGTGATTAACCTTGTGGATTACATCATGGAAAGACTAGATTTTCATATTTATGCAGACATTCTACGGTTTGAACTAAATCATATATTTTATATACAAGGCATGATTCAGCATGAAATGAAAAGTGCTGTTCAAGATATTCATAAATTTAAATATCAAGAACGAAAAAATCAAATTGAATTAGAAGGTTACTTGAACAAAATACTCAATCATTATTCTAGGTTGCTTTTTGTACGAGTAGATGTAGGAATAATTAAAGAGCATCAAGAGAATTGGGGTGTTAAAGACTTTCATGGGGCTTTGGAAGTACTACGAAATAGAATGTCGAACAAAGATGCCCACTTTCGTGGTTTACAAGGGTGTGTTTGGGCATTCGAGCAAGGTGCAAAGAAGGGCTATCACTGCCATTTATTACTTATTTATGATGGCAATATGCGTGATGGCGATGAATGGTTAGGAGAGGAAGTAGGGAAGTACTGGCAACAATACATTACCAATAACCAAGGGTGCTATTTCAACTGTAACCGAAAAGAGAATAAAGAAAAGTTTGAGGTCAATGATTTACTTGGTGTAGGAATGATTCATCGAAATCAGCCAAAACAAGTCGAGAATGCTATTCGTGCAGGTCTATATTTGGTGAATCCGAATAAAGTAGACCAACGCTTACGTGCTAAGACATCTCCTAACATGAGGACATTTGGGATTAGTCAGTTTGATCTGGATTGGCGAAGAGGCATATAAAGAATAGGTCATTTTGAGAATAGAGAACACTGGTAATGCTATGTTCTCTATTTCATATTTAATGACATCAAAAAGATAAACTGACATTGCCTTGGTCGGTTATCAATTCAGCTTCTAACACTTGATCACCACGGCATTTCAGTAAATAGGATACCGTAGAACTATAGTTCATTTGCACAGGAATTTTGCTATAGAAATCTCCTGTATAAAAACCACAGCGACCACGGTTAATATTTAATCCCTCTAAAGTGAAGGGTTGTTCAGAAGTGGACTGAATTTCCAAAATATATTCAATTGCACCAGGCACATTAAACGCTGATTGAGATTCCCGACTGGAAATTTGGGCACGAACAGATATCTCTGGTTGCTCCATCTCCATCGGAATATTATTGCTATATTCAGGATTGTTGGGATCAAGATCAGACTCCATCATGGATTTGAGTGCTTCAGGATATTTATCCCAACTCTCAAGAAATGATTGAGCTTGTTTGACCGCAGCAGGGAGATATTCGGTATCATTTTCTACAATCTGAGTTAAAGCTTGTACTTTGGCTTCAACCTCTTCCTTGCTATATGGTGCATATTTAGATTGCTCCTGCTGTGTAGCAGTATTAGATGAGCTGCGTTCAGCTTGATCTGTAGCACTTTGTTGAGCTTGCTGATTGTATTGACTACATGCGATCAGTAAAGTTGAAAGTGCTACAATGGGAAGTATTTTTTTCATGAATGCACTCCTTTATAACTTAGGTCTAATAACAACGAACCAAATGAATAATAGAATCAAAATACCACCGATGATTTTCCCTACTGTTGGAAACATTACCGTAGGCCAAACTAAGCCTTGTCCTAAATTGTAGGTAAATGGCTTATAGTTATACTGTCCCCAAAAGTGTTGATAGATGGCAAAGAAAAAACCAATCACTAAATAGCTACTAATCACCCATGTCTTAATATTTGAATTCATTTACTTTCCCCCAGTTGCAAATTTTGCCAATGCAATAAAAATTCCCATGACGATCATGAAGCCAATAAATGGCAAGCCTAAAAAGCAAATCACTGCAATCACGCAGATAATCCCTGCAAGTATTCTCATGGCTACTCCTTCATGCACTGATAGGAAACATTGACCATATCCATCTGAAAGGATTCAGTTTGTTGAAGGGTGTACAGATTGTTTTTTAGTCCATCCTCTCCATATTTATTTTCAAGTTTGTCGTAGATACATGAACAGGTACTGCCATCAATGCCACCTGTTTTACAACCACTGATAAATTGACGTTCTGTTTTACTGGCACAACCAGAAGCCATCAAGGCAACAGATATGAGCACAAGTGAAATTTGAATTTTCATCATTTCCCCGAATTATTATTGTGTTATTTGACGTGTTATGAATTTTGCTGATGTACTGAAACTCAGCGAGACAAAGCCTTCCAAAGCTAAATCGCATTTAGATCAGTCGAATGAGCAAAAGTTGATGTGTGTTGCTAAGGCAAAATGGGGATGGAAAATCGTTTTAAGGAAAACAATAAAGATAGAAAATGCTTAGTCATGGGTATGACTCCTTTGGCTATGAAAGAAGTTTCACCGCATTACTGCTAAATAATGGTGGCGAAACGAAAGAGGGTTAGCAGACTGATAGCCAATGGATCAGCACACCCGAAGGTGTCCCCCTCCCGTTCCGCCGCAGAGGGGGCACGCAGGGATTCCCACCAAAAAGTTAAACTTTTTAGTGTATGGCTAAACGGTCTGCTAAAACCGACTGACGATGTAGGTCAGCAGTTGAATGATAAAATTAAGGTTGAAGTTAGTCAATCAAGCAATATTAAAAAAACAAGTAAAATCAAAGGTAGATATGCTATTTGTGGTAAATGCCCAATACAATTGGGCATTATGATTGAATCAAAAACTATTATTTTTTATCTGGAAGGCTAGAAGTAAATGCCTCTTGAGGAATCGGTATCTTACGTGATTTAAATATTCTTTCAGATTCAGGTATTTGTTGCATTTGATCTTTCATCCACTCTTGAGACATAACGGGATGATTACTTAATTTTTTCATAGAGGCTTCAGGGTGGAATGGAACTTTAGCCACCTGTGCTGGGAATATCCCCAGTTTATTTAGTTCAGCCTCATAATGATTTTTAAGGTCTAGTGTGCTTTGTAGTTGTTCCTTGAGTGCTTTAATTTCATTTTGCAAATTAGAAATAATTGCATCCTGACCTAACTCTATTGGAGCTTTGATCGGTTTAGTATTTTTAAGTGCCTGAAGAGAAAGCTCTTCATCAATAATTCCTCTTTTTATTGGTATTAGCATCCCTGTTTTCTTTGCGTATGTAATTTGTGCTTGGGTATAACCATATTTATCACAGAAGTCAGTAATACGAATGTTGGTCATGAGCTTAAGAATTCCCAATTGATTGCGATGAAGTAATTATCTGATAATGTCTTTTATTATAAATTAGACATATAAAAATTATCTGATAATTATCTTATTCTAAATTATTTCAGATATATAACATCCTAATGAGAATCATGAAGCTCTTTAGAGTACACATGAAAAATGAATATCAAGCCTGCCATCGTGCAGGCTTTTTTATGCCCAAAATTTAGGAGTCAAGTCATGAGCTTGAATTGTCCCTTTTGTCATTCAACCGACATCATGATTGTTGAAGCGAATGCGCAACAAGCAAATTCAACATTATCAAATCTTGCATCACCCGCAGCTTTAGGGGCCTTAGGTACAACCGTTGCGAAGTCTTTGAATTTGCCTCCCATCGTTGGAGGAATTGCAGGAACTGTACTCGGTGGTTTGTTTAATTCTTTTACAGAACAAAGCACACCTCTGCAGCAAAGTTTGTGCTTCTGCCATAACTGTTACCAAAAGTTCCCCATTCAATATCTGAATTAAGAACAGATCCAATTTTTCAATATGATTTTAAAAAAGGAATAAAACTATGGCACATCAACTTGAACAAATGGCTTATGTCGGTGAAACCCCTTGGCATGGGCTAGGGAATCAACTAAGTCAAAACCAACCGATTGAGGTCTGGGCACAGCAGGCAGGCATGGACTGGCGTATCGAGTCATCCAATGTCAGTTATATGGCACAGAATGAACGTGGGCAAAGCATCATCATGCCGTATGAAGACCAGCGTGTACTGTACCGTTCTGATACTCATGCACCTTTGTCAGTGGTCAGTCAACGTTTTCAGGAAGTCCAACCTCGTGAGATCTTAGAGTTCTATCGTGATCTAACTGAACAATCAGGCTTTGAATTGGAAACCGCAGGCGTGCTTAAAGGTGGCAAGAAATTCTGGGCGCTGGCACGTACAGGTCAATCTACTGCACTTAAAGGCAAGGATGTCAGTAATGGCTATATTCTTCTTGCAACTGCATGTGACGGTACGCTTGCGACAACAGCACAATTCACCTCCATTCGTGTTGTCTGCAACAACACCTTGGCGATTGCTTTACGTGGTCAGAACAGTAATGCAGGTGTAGTGAAAGTTCCGCATAGTACCAAGTTTGATGCAGATAAAGTCAAACAGCAATTGGGCATTTCAGTACGTGCATGGGATGAACACATGTACGAAATGAAGCAGCTCAGCCAGCGTAGAGTCACCCAAGGAGAAGCAGCTGCTTTCTTTGATGCGGTATTTAATAACACCACAATGAGCATTGCAGATCAGGAAGAAAATATTATTCAGTTTTACCGTGATGTTGCGACTCAGGCAGCACAGGCAAATGCCAAGGAAAAAGCTGAGCCAAATGCCAAGGCGATGACTAAAGCAATGGACATGTTTAATGGTCAGGGACGTGGTGCAGAGTTGAGTTCTGCTAAAGGAACAGCCTATGGATTACTGTGTTCAATTACAGAATTTATTGATCATGAAAGACGTGCCATGAGTACAGATCATCGACTCGATTCAGCTTGGTTTGGTGCTGGCGCATCGATCAAACAACGAGGATTGGAACAGGCACTTAACATGCTTGCATAGTACGAAATATGCATTTTTCAATCATGGAAAGTTAGATCTAAATAAGCATTTTTAAATGGAATTTCGAATTTTAAAAATTATTAAAACCATAGCTTAGGCTGTGGTTTTTTTATGCCCATTTTTTGTGATCCCCATCATTTTACATAGCAAAATAATTAGGACTTCAATATGAATACCGCAATTTTAAATCCATCCATTCAACAGGCAAGTACTCCATTTATTGCCCCAAAATTATTCACAGCCAAACGCTTGGTCAATACCAAAAACATGACTCAAGCAGAATGGCTTGAAGTACGTCGTCAAGGCATCGGTAGTAGTGATTGTGCCGCAGCGTGTGGACTCAATCCCTATATGTCGATGCTTGAACTATGGATGATCAAGACAGGTCGAGTCAAACAATCCATTGAAGATGAAAGCGCAGGTCATGCCCCTTTATATTGGGGCAAACAACTTGAACCTTTGGTCGCTGAATACTACAGCATGCATACCAACAACAAAGTCCGTCGTATCAATGCCGTACTACAACATCCTGATGAGGATAAGCATTTTATGCTGGCTAACTTAGATTACTCGGTAGTAGGTAGTGAGGAAGTACAGATTTTAGAATGCAAAACCGCAGGAGAATATGGAGCAAAGTTATGGCGAGATGGCGTGCCTTTATATGTCTTGTGTCAGGTACAACATCAATTGGCAGTCACGGGCAAGCAGGCAGCGCATATTTGTGTGCTGATCTGTGGTCATGAGACTAAAATCTTCAAAGTGACCCGCTCCGAATCCGTGATCAAACATATCATCAATGCGGAACGTGACTTCTGGGATTGTGTGGAAAAAGATATACCACCTGATGCAGATGCCAGTGAGTCGGCAGCCAAAGCCATACAGCAGCTCTATCCGCAACATATTCCGTTGACTGTTGAAGACTTGAGTCATAACGAACAAGCCAATCAATTGTTTGCTCAACTGATTCAAGAAAAGCATCACATTGAGCAGCATCAAAATAACTTTGATGAAATTAAGCATCAAATCCAGATGTTGATGAAGGATGCTGAACGAGCAACCTTTGCCACTGGTTCAGTGACGTGGAAGAAATCCAAGGACTCAATCGGTTTAGACAGCAAAGCCTTACTCAAACTTCACCCAGAAATGCTTGAACAGTTTCCGCAAAACAAAGCAGGGACACGACGCTTTCAGATCTATACCAATGACTGAATTCATCACGTCGATATTTCCAGTCTTCAAAAAAGCGCAAAAAACCACCCCCGACCTACCGACTCCCGAAGGAGCGGTAGGCCAACAATGGCGGTCTTTGCATTTCATCTGATCTTTAAACGGTTTTGTATTTGCTTACATAACAAAGGGTCAACAGTAAAATTTTATTTAGAGGAAAATTATCATGATTAAAGGTTTAGCAATCACACCACCGATCCTTGGACGTATCAGTATTGGTAAAGTTGTTGAAAAGAACGGTAAACGACTGCCTGAAAAGGACGACCAATTTACCATTACCAGTCAAATCCAAAGCAAAGAGGGGTGGATCAAACATCCGCTTGATGAGCAATTACGCAGTAAAGCACCGAATCAAAAACTCCGTACCATTCCAGTACGGATGATCTTCAATGATCCTGAACTGAATCTGAGAGCTGAGTACAGCTTATTCGACCGACAAACAGGACGGCCTGTCTGTGTAGGTAATGGTGAAACCTGCCAGCGACTCACCAATCAGGGTGTTGAACAGCACCCATGCCCTTCACCAGACTTATGCTCATTGGCACAAGGAGGAAACTGCAAGCCCTATGGACGTTTACATGTCAATTTGGATGAAAGTGATGAACTCGGTACATTCATTTTTAGAACCACAGGTTTTAACAGTATACGGACGTTAGCTGCACGGCTCAGCTACTACCACGCTGCATCGAATGGTTTGCTATCATGTCTACCATTGCAACTCACGCTACGTGGAAAAAGTACCACCCAAAGCTATCGCCAACCTGTGTACTATGTGGATTTAACATTGAAAGATGGGGTTAATCTGCAACAAGCTATTCAAATGGCGCAAGAGATTGACCAGCAAAGTAAACAAGCAGGTTTTAATCAAACGGCGTTAGATCAGACTGCAAGGCAGGGTTTTGCCAATGCACAGTTTGAAGTCAATGCAGAGGAGGGCTTGGATTTAGTAGAGGAGTTTTATATGGATGAAAATCAAGAGACTAATATTGAACAAGCGCAGTCTTTAACAATGACGAGAGCTAAAGTAAAAGATAAGTCGAATCATGAGGATGGATTTGTGCAGGATATACAGAAAGGATTGCAGGGGAGTGTGAGGGCAATTAACTGATGTGTCTTGAGTACGGTAAAAATATTCATGTTAACTTCAATAGAATATAAGGGGGGATTACTCCCCTTATGCAAAGTCATAACTTTCGAAATTTAATAAGTCTTTTAGTTCCTTATATTTTTTAGTATCAAGCAACTTGTTTTCAGTCAGGAAAATAGTATTCGCTTGCTCTTTATAAGTTTTAATTTCCTCTCGATTCATTGCGCAGATGAAGAGCTGAGCGGAATTAGGTGTATGCTGAATAATAAAATTAATAATTTTGGAGTAGTTGAAGTCAGCCTGTTCTTGTTGATTTGGAGTGTCGATTATGATTGGGGCGAAAACTTCATTTTCTGCATTATGAATTTGTTTTAAAACAGCATAGTAGTATGCTAAAAGACCACGAGTACTTTCAGCTGCTCCACCATTCCCATGCATTTTACTATAATCACTAGATGAGGATATATTGGAAAGGTTTACCGCTGTAGCATCAAGTTTTTCAATATAACTGCTTAAACTTAATTTGAAATTTGAATTTAGTTTATCTTTTTCTTCTTTTGTTAATAATTTGGTTTGCTCTTTTTTAGAGGAGCGAATTTCGCTGTCGTATTTTTTTATTTGGATATAACTATCTTCAATTGTTTTTTGAACTCTATTATGTATTGTACTGGTAGCAATTTCTTCGAGGATATTTGGTTTATTGGGTTGAGAAATTTCATTAGCAGAAAGTGAGCTATCATATTTTTCATGAATTAACTGAATTTGAGTTTCAATTTCTTTTAAAGTTCCATTATTTTTCAATAAATTTTTATTAAGTACGCCCAGTTTATTTTTAATAGTTTCGATTTGACGTTCAGCTTCAACTTTATCGGCTAGAATAGATGCCCTATTAACTAATGAGTTATCGTGTTTTGTACCGCAAATTGGACAAGAAATATTCTCGAACTCTATATTTTCAATAGAAAATTGGTAATCTTTTTCAAGTTCTTGAGAAGCAATTAAAGCTAAATCTAGTTGATTTTGGAAATAGATTTTATCAGCATTTAATTCACTTATTTTTTTGAAAAAATCTTCTTGTTGTTGCTGTAATGCATTAAGGTCTTCATTTACTGTTTGATATAGATCTTCTAGCTGGCTAGATGTTAATGCAATAACTTTAGGGCTAGTTGGTAGGTATTCAGTAATAATATTAATGCTTGTTTCAATAGTCCTAACTTTTTCTTCAACAGATTTTTTTTCAAATTGGTTTTTAGAAATTTCTTCAAGAATTTTAAAGTACTCAGAGTTTATATAACCTGTGTGATATTTAATCACCGTGGGCTTCCAATTACGATATTGCTGAAGATTAGTAAAGCCGCTCCATGTTTGAGTCCAGCTTGATTCTTGATCAATGTAGAAAGGGAGAAAGTAATATGCTGGAGGAGGTGTTTCAAGTTTTGTTGTATCTTTTTTGTTTGGCAATAAAACTTTAAAGCCAACAATTTCAGCAAATAATTTTGAATATTCACCAGTGATCTTTTCAAATTTTTGCCAACCTTTACTTGGTTGTTTTATAAAAATAATATCATTATACCGACCAACTGCATATTCACTATTACCGATATTAAAAACTAATAAGGATCTTATATCGAAAGACTTCCATGTGGGATCATGATGGGTTGAGCAACCTAAAGTCCAAAGGAGTAGTTTAGCAAGAGTGGATTTGCCAATACTATTATCATCCCCTGTAATCAAATTAAATTTTGGGTGGAAGTTGAACTGATTTGCGGACTTTTGGGAATTTGACACGATTGTCAGTTGTTTGAACGATAAGTTTATTATGTTGTCCAATTCTTAAGTTCCTAATCAAAAGTTTGAAATTTTCGTTGTTTGGCTTAGTGTTCTTCATTTTTACAAATCAACTCATAAAAAAGCCCAGCTTTGATTACATTATCATGACTTGATGTAATCTTGTCATTTTTAAGCAGTTGTTCCATTGTTTTGTCTATGAAAGTTTCTAATCCTTCATCCTCATAAACTGAATAATTGATATTTACAATATTTTTCATTATTTCATGGTCTTGGAGTACGGCAAGGTTTCTTTGTAAGGAAGAGGAATGATAACGATGAAATTCTTTTCTAATTTTTGCTTTTTCATGATGTTTGAAATTTAGCTCATTAAGGATTTCAGTAAGCTCATTCTCGCGAACTTGAAGGTCATTACTTTGTGTAAATTGAGAAATAGTGTTTTCGACGGTGATGCCTGTTAAGCCTTTTTTTTGGATTAGATCATCCCAGAGTTTATAGTCATATGTAACAGCACCTTTAATACGTAATTCATCCATTAATAAGCGATAGATAGATTCGGCGTTATGATTTGCTCCAGCCTTAATTTTATTAACTAAACTTGTGATTTGCCCAATTGTGTATTGTTGAAATCCTTTTGCTGGTAAAGTAGGGGTAATAAATGAAAGTGTATCAGGTAAGTTTTTATCGCCGATTTCTGCATCAATAGCAACTTGAATGTCATTAATACATTCTTCATGTAAATCACCGATTTTGATGACCTCAAGATTTAAAGGTTCACCATTAAGTTGAAGTGAGAATCCACAAGTTGCCACTAAATTTAAACTGATTAATTTATCGCGATAAGGTTTATCTTTAATACCTAATAACATTTTTCCTAATACTGAATTAGAATCTTTTTTTGTACGTTTAGTTAGACTCTTATTTGTATATTTTGAAGAAGATTTATTTTTAACCTGATTGAATTCAAATTGCACTTTAGATCCATCTATTGATGAACAATAAACAACATCTTCATGCAGTTCGATAAAAACAACGTAGTCAGTTGAATTTGAATGCTCATCTAAAACTCGACCTAAAGCCCAATGATATTGATATTCGTATTTCCCATAAGTGCTAGCACCTGCTGTTTCTCGTTGAACAACAGCTAAAGGGTTTGCGGTTTTTATAGTTTTAATTTCTGCCAAAATAAATTTTCCTCTACTCTATAAGTGCGGAAAGCATTAGTATATTGATATATTTAAATTATCTTACAAAATTTTCAAATATTTTGCTTGTAAATTAGTCAAATATTTTCTCTTCTTAAATGTTAGAATATTTGCAAATTTGTGTTAAGAACCTTGTCATTTTATATGAAAACCGAACAGACCTTACCCACTGAAAAAATCACAGCGAATAGTGAGCAACTGGCTGTTTTAAAAAGTAATTTCCCTCAGTGTTTCGATAAACAGGGTAAATTTATTCTGTCGAAATTACAAGAAATTCTTCAAGCAAATGCTGTTGATCTTAGTCGTGAAAGTTATAGCCTGAATTGGTTAGGTAAGTCTTATGCTCGTGTTTTAGCCAATGAACCTATAAGAACAATGTTGTCTGAAGATACAGAACATAATGAACAAAAACAAAATAAAAACAGTCATAACTTATTAATTCAGGGAGATAACCTTGAGGTGTTAAAGCATCTAAAAGGGGCTTATAGTGAAAAGATTAAAATGATTTACATTGACCCGCCATATAACACTGGCTCAGATGGCTTTGTTTATCAAGATGATAGAAGTTTTACACCTGAACAGTTTGCAGAACTTGCAGGTGTTGATTTTGATGAAGCCCACCGAATTCTAGATTTCACGCAAAGTAATGCTAATAGCCATAGTGCATGGCTGACTTTTATTTACCCACGTCTTTATATTGCAAAACAGTTACTAAAAGATGATGGTGTGATTTTTATTTCGATTGATGAAAATGAGCAGGCGACTCTAAGAATTTTAGCTGATGAAATTTTTGGAGAAGCAAATTATTGTGGTGAAATTGTCTGGAAAAATAGTAGTAAAAATGATCAAAAATATATCTCTATGCAGCATGAATATATTTTGTGTTATGTAAAAAGTAAAGATGGTAATAAAGGTAATTGGTTAGAAAAAAAAGAAGGTATTGATGAAATTTATGACCACTTTCATAAACTGAAAAAAAAACATGGGACTGCTTGGGATAAAATTCATAAAGATGCATTGGCTTGGTATAAACAGTTTCCGCCTTCAAATCCAATCTATGATTCAAAGCATTATAACTATTGTGATGAAAATGGTGTCTACTTTGCTTCCGATTTATCGGGGCCAAACTTTGGACAGTATAGGTATGATGTCATTCACCCTATAACAAATAAAGTTTGCAAAGAACCTGCTAGTGGTTGGAGATTCCCTCCAGAAACCATGTTGGAAAAGATAGAAAAAGGATTAATTCATTTTGGAGTTGATGAGACCACTATTCCTAATAATAAAACCTATCTAAAAGATACTGAGTTTCAAAGTTTGACAAGTGTGAAATTTCGAGATGGTCGAGTGGCATCAAATCTTTTAAAATCGTTATTTGGTGTTAAGGATGTTTTTACAAATCCTAAAGATATAGATATTCTTATTGATTTGTTTAAGGCTATAAAGATTGAGAATAACGATTTTATTCTTGATTTTTTTGCAGGTAGCGGTAGTACTGCACATGCTTTGATGGATTATAATTTTATTAATAAGATAGCAAGCAAATATATTTGTGTTCAATTAGATGAAAAAACAAATCCTACTAAAGCGGCTTACAAAGCTGGATATAATACTATTTTTGAAATTACTAAAGATCGTATTATCAGAGCAAGTGAAAAATTATCGCATAACTATCCTGAAAGTAAATTTGATTTTGGATTCAAAGTTTTTAAAACCTGTACCAACTTTTTACCATCATCTAGTTATCGAGAACTAAAACAACTCACTTTATCTCAGTCTGATGCTTTATCTTCTACGACTGTTTTCGATGATGCTCAAGTACAAGATATTTTAACCACTTGGAAAGGTTTTGATAAAATTTTACTGTCTGAAAATCTGAATGCTATAAGTCTTGGTAATTATCTCGCTTATGGTTTAGGCCATGTTTTATATTTGGTGAATAAAGGCTTTAATACAGAAGCTTTAAAAATTTTGATTCAAAAACTAGATGATGAGCATGAATTTCAAGTATCTAAATTAGTCATCCTCGGTCATCACTTTGATAGTAAATCTCAACGTGAAATCGATGAAGCGATGAAAAATTACAATAATAAAAAGTCGATTCCTGTTGATGTTGTGGTGAGATACTAATAATGAATGCAACATTACCTTTATTTGCAACACAGCAAACAAAACAGTTTCATTTTGAAGGGAACTTGCCACATCAACAACGTGCGGTAGATAGTATTCTTGCTGTGCTTGAAACGGTAACATTTACTAAACCTAATCAGCAAATGGCTTTAGTAAGTAATCCATTAGCACCCAAAGATAAGCAACTGGCATTATCAGCCTATGCGAAATCTATTGAAGCGGTGCAAAAACACAATGAAATTTTAGGACATATAGCTAAACCTGAAAGCAATATACTTGATATTTCAATGGAAACAGGTACAGGTAAAACCTATACCTATACCAAAATGATGTTTGAGTTGAATGCACGCCTGAAACTTTTTAAATTTATTGTGGTTGTACCGACGCTCCCTATTAAAGCGGGCACAATTAATTTTTTGAAATCCCAAGCATCGCAAGAGCATTTTGCAACCAATTATCAAAATAAATCTATTCGTTGTCATGTTGTAGAAAGTCAATCAAACAAAAAATCTAAAAAGGATTTAATGCCTCAAAGTATTTTAGATTTTGTTCAAGCACCTGATGATGGACAAACTATTCACGTACTTGTAATCAATGCAGGGATGATTAACTCAGATACGCTCAGTAAGAAGTATGACCGAGCTGTATTCGATCAATTCAGCACACCTGTAGATGCAATCGCCTCAATTGCACCAATGGTTATTATTGATGAACCACACCGCTTTCCAACTGCACAAAAGACTTGGGGAAATATTCAAAAACTCGGTGGTCAATTTATTGTTCGTTATGGAGCAACTTTTAAGGATGATTATTATAATCTTATTTATCAATTAACCGCTGTAGATGCCTTTAACCAAGACTTGGTTAAAGGTGTGGTGGCTTATATTGAAGAATTTGAAGGTGCGAAAGACACATCAATTAAACTTGTAGAAATTGATACGAGCAACAAAAAGAAAGAAGAGGCTATTTTCCAAGTCAAACGAGGGAAAGTTACCGAAAAAGTTCATTTACTTAAAAATGAATCTTTGAGTAAGGTGGATTATAATTTTGGCAGCTTAACCATTGATAACTTAAATAAAACCACAGTGGTGTTATCTAACGGTTTAGAACTTAAAAAAAATGATGTGATTGATCCGTATTCTTATAATGAAACTTTGCAGGAGAAGATGATCCGTAAAGCTATTACAAATCATTTTGAAATAGAAAAAGATTTATTGACTCGCTCAACTGCTCGGATTAAACCGTTAAGCCTCTTCTTTATTGATAATATTGAAAGTTACCGAGGTAAAGAAGGAGAAAAAGGAAGTTTAGCTTTATTTGTAGAAGCTGAAATTGAAAGGCATGTCACTCAGCTTTTGACAACTGAAACTCATGAAGCCTACCGAGAATATTTAAAGAATACTTTGAAAGATATTTCTCAATCTCACGGTGGTTATTTTTCTCAAGATAATTCTGAAAAAGATGAGAAAATTGAGAAAGAGATTGAGGAAATTCTGCATGATAAAGAAACTTTATTGAGTCTAGACAACCCACGTCGTTTCATTTTTTCAAAGTGGACATTACGTGAAGGTTGGGATAACCCGAATGTATTCCAGATTTGTAAATTACGTTCTAGTGGTGGTAAAACTAGTAAGCTGCAAGAAGTTGGTCGTGGCTTACGTTTGCCAGTAAATGAGTTTATGCAACGCGTTAAAAATGAAAACTTTCAGTTGCATTACTATGTTGATTTTACAGAAAAAGATTTTGTAAAAGAGTTAGTAGAAGATATCAACAGCAAATCATTAGTTGAGTTTGATGAAACTAAACTGACTAATGAACTAATTGCTCAAATTCTGGATAAATATTCAAATCAGTTCAACGATGAAGAGGCTTTACTAGAGCACCTAGATGATCTTGATGCAATTAAGCGTAATAATGACTTTAAAGAAGGCGGTTTGGAGAAGTTAAAGCAACAGTTCCCTCTAGTCTTTGCTCAAGGTCTAAAAGCAAATAAAGTACGTAATGCTGGAGATACAAAGCAGAAAGCAACGATGCGTCTTGCTAAGTATGCTGAGCTTAAAGAAATGTGGGAAACTCTTAACCGTAAAGTGATTTTGGAATACAAAATCGACTCTGAAGAGCAATTTCATGCTTTGCTCAAAGGTTATTTTGCGGCGAATTTAGATAGCTTTAAAAAGACAGGAAGTTTCACCAAAAAGCATACTTTGATTATTGAAAATAATTTGGCATCACAGCATGTTGAGCATTCGATTCATGAAGAGGTTTTACCGATTCAAACCATGACCTATGGTGAATTCTTACATGAGTTAGCTATCTCTTTAAAAGTGAATCGTAATACACTACATCAGGTTTTTATTGAGTTATTGCAAAGTACAGATAAGCATTTGGATATAAATCAATATCTAAGCCAAAGTACAATTCGCTCTATTCGAAGTGGTTTTAATGATTATTTATTAAAACAGTCATTCCAAAGTTATCAAATAGGTTTAACTGATGTTTCAAATACAGTCCACCCTACTGTATTCACTGATGAAGAAGGTGAACCATTAGCTGAGATAGATAGTGCTAACTTAGGGCGAATGACTGAGGCTTTAAATATTGCAGATAATTATTTATTCAATGAACTCTTTTATGATTCACCTCTTGAAAAAGAAAATATCTGTGAAAAAGTTTCTGAAGTATCTGTATTCACAAAGATTCCTAAAAACTCAATTCGTATTCCTATAGCAGGTGGTGGAAGCTATTCTCCAGACTTTGCCTATATTGTTGAGTATGAAAGTGGAAAGAAAACTTTGAATTTGTTGATTGAAACGAAAGATAAGGCAAACTACACCTTATCCGAAGAAGAGCAGCGTAAAATTAAACATGCGGAACTTTTATTTCAAAATGTCAGAGATGATGTAGACGTTGTTTTTAAAACTCAATTTGAGAGTGAAAAAGTCGTTGAAATTATTAAAAATGTTATTGGTAAAAAGGCTAGTAAAGGTTAGATTAAAGGCAATATTAATGTTGGCTTGATAAGCAAGTTGAGGGGATACATGAAGTTGGTTCATATTGTTGATAAAGATCAAAATATGTGGATTGATGTGAATGTATTCTTTCAACAGTCTGAAATGGAGCTGACTCAATGGCGTAGTCAAATAAGGGAGCGATATAAACGGGATAAAAACAAGCCTCATTTTACTTGCGCTTGGTGCCAATCCCCAGTGACCCTTGCCAGACGTACAGATCACATGGAGATCAATTCCTCGGCAACATTTTTTTTTAAACATATTCCTGAGTTGGAAAATAATCCAAACTTCCAATGTCCTGTAAAGCATATCAAACAGTTATCAGAGCAAGAAAAAACTGCTCTAAAGTATCAAATTGCGAAAGAAACTCAACAACATAAATTGCTGAAAGAGAACATATATAAAAGCCTTCAAGTAGATGAAGCTTTTAGTGATATTCATATTGAGCAAGTTCGTAAAAGTATTGATCTAAAGCAATGGCGTAGACCAGATGTATCTTCATTATATAAAAAGCAATTAGTTGTTTTTGAAGGACAACTTTCTACAACTTTTTTGAATGTGATTATTGATCGTAAGATTTTTTATCAAGATAACAATGCTTGCTTACTGTGGATTTTTAATCATTTTGAACCAACAGAAAAAGCGAAGAAGCAGTCAATGCAAGATATTTACTACAACAATAATGCAAATGCCTTTGTAGTGAATGATTCTACAGTCGCTCAATCAATTAAAACAAAAGTTTTTACTTTAGAGTGTCATTATTTAAAGCCTGAAATAAAGAATAATCAAATCATTAATCAGTGGAATACTGAGTTCGTCGAATTCCAAAACTTAGTCCAGAACGAAGCTACAAAGCAAATATACTTTTTTGATTATGAAGCTGAATATCAAAAGCTAAAGCAAAAATTAGGCTTACGTCATAGTTATTTACAAGAGAGTAAGAATCAAAAAGATAAACTAAAAGTTCAGAAATATATCGAATCACTAGAACAGGTTGATCTTGATACAAAAGTTCCATCAAAAACTAAATCTGAATTATTGGTCGAGTTTACTAAACTATGGATAAAAACTCATTACCTTACCGATAGTCAATTCAACTTTCAGTGGTTTTCCATCCGTAAAGAGCTTGAGCTAATGGGTATTAGTACACCTAAATACATTTTACATGCACCCTATAAAACAGTGGTCAACTCAATTTTAAGTGCAAAATTTGGTTACGTTGTAGGTAACAATATTAATGATATGGTGAGTGTAGCTCATAACTTGATGGAACATCATCCAGCTTACATTAAGCATTTGATGCTTACTTTAAAAGTAACAGGCAAACCCGATTTATTAAACGAGAGAGATAGTTCGGGTAAATGGAAAGAGCGTTATAAAAAATATGTTCAACAGCCAGAAGAGTTTAAAATTTATAAACATGATTTAAATCAATTTATTGAATTTTTAGTTCCTGAGTTTGAAGGACGCTTAATTGCTTGGGGTGAAAGCTGTGAACTTCATTCAAAAATAAATTTACCAAAGTAGGTCTATTATGAAATACCAACCGCCTTATACCATCACCTCAAAAATCATTCATCTGATTGCTCAGATCAGTGAAAATATAGGGCGTTTGACTGTTTTAGAGGAAATTCAGGACAGCTTAAAACTCAGAAAAGCCAATCGTATCCGTACTATTCAAGGTTCTCTTGCAATAGAGGGGAATACGTTAAGTACAGAACAAATCACGGCGATTCTAAATGGTAAGACTGTGATTGCACCTCCGAAAGAAGTTCAGGAAGTACGTAATGCCATTAAAGCCTATGAAGCATTTCAGCAGTGGCAACCAAGCCAAGAAAAAGACCTATTACAAGCGCACCAAATTTTAATGACAGGCTTAATTGATGAAGTCGGTCAGTATCGTCATGGTGGTGTCGGTGTAATGTCAGGTGATCGAGTAGTGCATATGGCTCCACCTGCGAATCAGATTAACCGTTTGATGGCTGATTTACTTAATTGGTTGAATGACAGCGATATACATCCACTGATTCAAAGTTCAGTATTCCATTATGAGTTTGAGTTTATTCATCCATTCGCAGATGGTAATGGTCGAATGGGGAGGTTGTGGCAGACATTGATTTTAAGTAGATGGAATCCAATCTTTGCCAATATTCCAGTTGAAAGCTTGATTTACCAAAATCAAAAAGCTTATTACGAAGCGTTGCAAGCAAGTACAGACCGAACAGATTCAGCCCCATTTATAGAATTCATCTTACAGATGATTTTAGATGCCATTCTTAGTTCAACTGATACCGCTCAAGATAGCGATCATGCTACCGCTCAAGTGAGCGACCAAGTTCAGCGTTTACTTTCGGCAATGAAGCAAGAAGATTATACTTTAGCTGAATTGATGCAATTGGTTGGATTAACGCATCGAGCAACGTTCCAAAAGAATTACTTAAATCCTGCAATAGAAGCAGATTTGATTGAGCGTACTATTCCAGATAAGCCGAAAAGCCCTAAGCAAAGGTATCGTCTTAAATCATGATTTAGCTTGAAAAATATTTTGTTACATTTTTACTTAAACAGTTAGACATGAATGAGAATTAAAAAGCGTAAAGTAAGTTTTTAAATTAAATAATTAATTATTAATCAGTAACTTATATAAAATTTTTCTTGATTGTGTTATCGGGTTTTGGTAAAAAAATTACTATTAAGTTTGAGATCAATGTGATGAGTACTTTTGAAATGCAAGGTCTGACATGGAAGGCGAGGTCAAAGTATCAACAAGATGCCATTTTGATTGAAAATAAAGTTATTCAACATGATGGACTCATCACTAAACTATATAGCCATTCTGAAAAAGAACAGTGGTGTGTTGCTGTAGCGGATGGGATTAGCAATAGTCCAGTAGCTGAGCAAGCAGCCTATACAGTTTTAAATGCTTTAATGCAAAATAAAAAAATAGAAACTTGTCAAGCATTTACCATTCAGCAGTATCTTGTTGATCAATTAGCACATCAAAAAAATAGTTTTGGAGCCAGTTCAACACTTGCACTCATTCAAAATAATGGCGAACAAGGTTTTGTGACAATTCAACATATTGGGGATAGTCGAGTATATTTGTTTAGCCAGCATGATCAAAAGTGGCACTGCCTGACGAGAGATCATAATTATCTTGAACAGTTAAGAGAAAATGGCGAGATAAAAGAAGGGGGAAACTATGCCAGTATTTATGGTGCATTATTACAATACTTTTGTGCTGATCCTTTGCATGAAGTGATGGATTTTACAACAACAGAAGAATATTTGACTGAGAATGATGCCTTATTAGTTTGTACCGATGGTGTGCATGATGTGATGGAGTGTACGGAATGGCCTGCTTTAAAAGTAGATATGGAACTTCGAGCATGGTTACTCGACATGAAAGCGTCATTAGATTCGAAACAGGCGTATGACAATGTCAGCATGATCTTAGTACGAGCAAAAATTTAATTCATTGAGAATGGGGGAATTATGCAATCAGACGATCTTTTTGAACGTGCCAAATTATTCATAGAGGAAGTAGGTGTCGTTTCGGTATCGAGTTTACAACGTAAGTTTTTAATTGGACATACTCAAGCAGAACAAGTGCTAAATCAGTTAATTGAAGAGAATATTTGTGAGAGCCACTTTGTTCAAGAGCAAGGCTATATTTTAAAAAAAATTTCGAAGTAAGGTAATTTAGAAAAGGATACGGTATGTCGATCAGATTAAAAAACCTTTATAAGCTTTTAATAGAAAATAGAAAACATGAGGTTCAAGGGTGGAATAAAGCATATAAAAATTTTTATAGTAAGGTCGAAAAAATTCGTGAAAGAATAAAAAGTGGAGAGGGCTTATCAAATCATGATGAGAGTTTTTTACGTGAGCTTCTTTATAACTTAGATAATGGAATTGCTTCTCGTGGGCAATCAGTTTTGAGTAATCAAAACTTTATAGATTTTATAAAAAACAGACAATTTTTATCAGATCTAGAAAGCTTGATTGTTAATCCTAATTTTGAAACTTATCAAGTTTTTAAAAAGACTTGGTCTGACCAAGGTAAATCGAATAATCCAGTACTCATAAATCGAGTTGTTGCGGCATGCACACTTGACGTTTCTACAACGGTAGACTCAGGTAAATTTAATCAAGTCTTCAACTGGTTAATGCGTGAAAAAATTATTCCAATTTATCCAGATAGTGAAGCTCAAGATTGGTTTTCAAAAAATCAATTTTTGATGAAAATTTTGAAACAGGTATTCAGTGAAGAGATTCAGAATCAAGAAACAGACGAATTTTATTTAAGTCAGTTTGTTTGGGAGCTCTATGAAAATTTGTCAAACCCATTCAGTTTAAAAAAACAAATTATTAAATACGGTGCTCCTGGAACAGGTAAGACTTTTCAGGCTCGTCAGCAAACTTCACTTTTGTTTGATATTTGGAAAGAGGAGTTTGCTCCTGATACTGATTTTACTCATCAAGGTCAGATTGAGTTAGTGCAATTCCATCCGTCTTTCAGCTATGAGGATTTCATTGAAGGACTACGCCCTATTTTAGATGAGAATGGACAAGCCCAATTAACATTACAGAATGGGATTTTTAAAGAGTTTTGTTTAAAGGCTGGTAAATGGGAAATTGATGTATTTAATTTGCATCTAGATAAAGAATGGGATGAGATAAAAATCCTTGATTTACATCCTTATAAAGATCAACTCAGTAATTCATATTGGGACTATATCTTTAGATTAGAGGACCAAACTAAATTAGTTTCTAATGCTATCCCTCCATTCTTTTTTATTATTGATGAAATCAATCGTGCGGAATTATCTCGTGTTTTTGGCGAGTTAATGTACTGCTTGGAATATCGTGGTGTTAGGGGATGCGTTAAAACACAATATGCTAACCTGAATACGAATAAAACAGGGATGCTGGAATTAGGCCAGACTTATCAATTTTTCATTCCCACCAATATATATTTAATTGGCACAATGAATACGATTGATAGAAGTGTGGAAAGTTTTGACTTTGCTCTTCGTCGCAGGTTCTCTTGGCAAGAAGTGAGTCCAGATATAAGCTTGTTGAAATACTATCTTTCAGAGCATTGTGCTAAATGGATTGAACTAGCCATTAGTCTTGAGAAGCTTAATGAAGAGATAGAAAAACAAGCTTTGCTCGGTCACGAGTATCAGATTGGGCATGCTTATTTGATGAATTTGAAATACCCCAAAAGTTTAAGCTTAACTGAGGTGAAAGCTTCGATTTGGGAAGATAGTATCAGACCATTGTTGCAAGAATATTTACGTGGTACAGGCGAAGAAGCAGAGTTGATTAGATCCTTTAGTAAATCTTTTGGGGTCTAATATGTGGCTCTTTGATGTCATTAAAAATGGAACTCTAGTCGATAATCAAACTTATATGGTTCAAGATGGAGTTTTACACAACCGACGATTAGATGCGCCAATTAATCTAAATAAAAGGGCTAATGGACAATGGTCCTACCCCTATAATAATGACCAAGCAATTTGGCGGTTCATTAATGAGATATCTACTAATGTCAATGAAGCCTTAGTGAAGCGAGGTGCTAATGCATTGGTTCTATTTAATGACAGTGAATATGAGCACAATACGGATGATACTTTATTAAGAGTTAGCGGTGTTAATGTAGCTAATTTTACTCTTACGACAGGAAATCTTATTGGCTTTATAAAACAGGGGAAATATTCACTGAAGATTAGTTCCCGATTCGGAGATAATTTTTTAAGGTTTATTATTGCTGATGCTGACGGTTTTCTTGAGTTAGAGAATTTGGGTGGACAAATTAATGGGGATGGTTATGAATGGCTCCTCGCATATCTTTGGAATATTAAATTTAAGCGGGCATATCGCTTAGGACTTCCTAAAACGTATATAACAAAGAATGAGAAGTTAGGGCGAGTGCGTGGGAAGATAGATGTTGTTGATTATTTTAATAATAAGACATTAGGGAAAAACTTATGTAGTTATAGAGAGCATAGCTACGAAAACCCAGCAGCTTCACTTTTCCTTGCTACTTACGAAATGATAGAACATTACTCATTTTGTCAGCATACGAGAAATATCTATAACGCATTTCTTATTGCTAACAAGGGAGTAAAAAGGACAAGGAAGGAGATTTTGCGAACGCAATATTTCACAAATCCATTTTATAATGATTACAACGTTCTTATAGATTTATCTAAGAAAATCATAAGTCAAAAAAGTTCGGATTTTAGTTCAGATGAAGCATCGAGCTCATTTCTATTTGATGTATCTATGCTTTTTGAATATTTTATTCGTAAGTTAATAAAAAGAGCAGGAATAATTGTGCGTAGTAAATATGCGCAAATTCATAAAATATCAGCAGGTATCAATACTGGATATATGAGGAAATTAGAGCCAGATCTTGTTCTGGAAAGTGCTGAAGGTCTTTATATATTTGATGTTAAATATAAAACTTTCGATAGTAAATTTGGCGTAGGTCGAGAGGATCTATTTCAGCTCCATACTTACATAGGTCAATACGCTAATGAGGCGAAAATCAAAGGATGTGGCTTTATATATCCAATATCACAGAAAAGATGGGCATCACTTCATTTAGACAGTACTAATGGAGTAATTTCTACTAATATAAAACAACATGGTGTGGATATTCCTTTTCATGTTGTATTCTTTAAAATTACTGAATGTGATTTAGAATTTAATCTGTCGATGAGGAATGAGTGTTTAGATTTTTGTACACGCTTAAAAGAAAAAATTATACAAATGGTTTAACTTACTTTCAGTAATAGGATCTAGATTCTTCAATAGACAAGACTTGAATATAGCGAGTTTAAATCTGCTACAATTGCGCCAATTTTGAATTCCCACTTTTTCAGTTTTAGTACATATTTAGAAATGTGTACATAACTGTGTACATATTGTAGATTTTTCTCATGTTTAAAGATCAATTAGCTAGAGAGGTAAAGGCTCGTAGAACCTTTGCTATTATTTCCCACCCCGATGCTGGTAAAACCACCATGACAGAAAAACTGCTGTTATGGGGGCAAGCCATTCAAGTTGCAGGGATGGTAAAAAGCCGTAAGTCAGATCGTGGCGCAACATCTGACTGGATGGAAATGGAAAAAGAACGTGGTATTTCCATTACAACTTCGGTGATGCAATTCCCGTATAAAGACAAAATGATTAACCTGCTCGATACCCCAGGGCACGAAGATTTCTCTGAAGATACTTACCGCACTCTAACTGCGGTGGACTCTGCACTGATGGTGATTGATGGTGCGAAAGGTGTCGAAGACCGTACCATTAAATTAATGGATGTGTGTCGTATGCGTGACACACCCATCATTTCATTCGTCAACAAAATGGACCGCGAAATTCGTGAGCCACTAGAGTTGTTGGATGAAATTGAAAATGTCCTCAAAATTAAGTGTGTGCCAATTACTTGGCCAATGGGTACAGGGCGTGATTTCGCAGGGGTGTTTAACCTCATCGAAGAAAAATTTTATGTGTACAAATCAGGTTTTGGGTCAACCATTCCTGAAATTGAAGTACGCGATGGCTATAACCATGCAGACCTACGTGAAAAAGTAGGTGAATTGGCATGGGCGGCATTTGAAGAATCACTTGAATTGGTACAAATGGCGAATGAGCCTTTAGACCGTGACGAGTTTTTAGCGGGTCGTCAAACACCAGTGCTGTTTGGTACGGCTTTGGGTAACTTCGGTGTAGATCATGTATTGAATGCATTCAGTGAATATGCGCCGCCGCCAAAAGCACATCCAACGCAAGACCGTATTGTAGAAGCCAATGAAGAAGGCTTTAGTGGTTTTGTTTTTAAAATTCAGGCCAATATGGATCCGAAGCACCGTGACCGTATTGCTTTCATGCGAATCTGTTCAGGCAAGTATGAAAAAGGCTTAAAAATGAAGCATGTGCGTATTGATAAAGATGTACGTATCAGCGATGCCTTGACCTTCTTGGCAGGTGACCGTCAGCACCTCGAAGAAGCTTGGCCGGGCGACATTATTGGTCTACATAACCACGGGACGATTCAAATTGGCGATACCTTCACTTCGGGTGAAAAGTTGCAATTTACAGGGATTCCGCACTTCGCACCTGAAATGTTCCGTCGTGTACGCTTGAAAGACCCATTGAAGTCCAAACAGCTGCAAAAAGGCCTTAAAGAGCTTTCAGAAGAAGGTGCAACGCAAGTCTTTATGCCACAAAACAGCAATGATTTAATCGTAGGTGCTGTTGGTGTGCTACAGTTTGAAGTCGTCGCCTATCGCCTGAAAGAAGAATACAAAGTCGATTGTATTTACGAGCCTGTCAGCATCAACACGGTACGCTGGGTGTCTTGTGCCGATGAGAAAAAGTTTAACGAGTTTAAGAAAAAAGCCCACGATCAGTTGTCTGTCGATGGTGGTGGTCACTTAACTTATCTCGCGCCAAGTCGTGTGAATTTACAGTTAATGCAAGAGCGTTACCCTGACATTGAGTTTAGAAATACACGCGAGCACTAAGCCTCAGGTTGATGATGCTTAATCTGGCAGATGCAATCAGCGTAGCGCAGATGAATGTTCGGCATGCCTAAAAGTTTCAAAATTAAAACAGCTTCTTTAGGAAGCTGTTTTATTATGGGGGCGGTAAAAGATTAAAGATTATTTTTGATAAGTGAATTGGGGAAATCATGCAGCAAAAATCGGTTTATCTGGGTGCAATTTTGAGCGGGATGGTTTTGCTTAGCGCCTGTGACTCATCTAAACAAGATCAAAACTCAGATGAGCAAACGTCTATTTTTCAGAAAGATCAAGCGGATGTTTTACCGTATTTGAATATCAAGCAACAGGCAGCAGAAATTGCCTTGCCATTTTGTGAAAATAAAAACTGCATTGAATTAGAGGTACAAACTTTAAATACCCAAGATACATGGCTCAACAGTTGGATTGCAAAAAATCAGGCCATGGTGATTCAAGATCAAATTGGCTTAAAACAAAACATGAGTTTGCAGCAAGCCGTAGATGCCTATGTGAAAAAATCCGATGCTTGGCAGGCACAATTAGATCAAAATAAAGCTTATGAATTGGCGATGTACACCCGTATGGCATATCAACGCAATCAATATGTTTTGTTGCAAGTCGGGGTAGATAGCAAACAGGAAGGCACGCAGGTCAAAGAACGCTATTATTTCTTTGTGGCAGATCGGAAGCAGCAAAAAGCCTTGTCTGTTTTAGATGTGATTGATGCCAAACAACAAACCCGTATGAATACTTTTGTACAGCAGGCCTATCAGGATTGGCTCAAAACACAAAGCAGTGACGTGCAAAAAGCAGCACCTGCCAAATTATACTGGGGGCAGGCAGATTGGTTTTTTGATGATCAGGGCTTAGGATTGCATTATCGCACCCATGAAATTGTCAAAGATGGCACGCAGTTAGATATTTACCTAAGCAAAGCACAAACACAACAAGTTTTAAAAGCAGACATCTATCCATCTATGTTTTAGTAGGTGAGTACGGTGACAAGCAAAAATAGATGAAATCAAGGTTGGATTCATGTTGAAAAATAAAAGTATTTTGGCGATCAGTATTTTAATTACAACGCTAGGGATTACTGCATGTCAGCCAAAGAAAACCGAACCAGAAACAGTCGAGCCAGAGCAGACGCAGGCGGAACAACAAAGCTTAAAACTGGTCGGGGATACTGAAAAACTGAATTTGTCGTTGCCTAAATGTGAAGGGAATAACTGCCCTGAAATTTCAATTGAGCGTTTGAATAGTAATCAGGCCTTTATCGACCATTTTATTGATCAGAAAATTATTCAAGAATTGGCACAAATTTTAGAAATTGCACCACAGCAGGCGGCTTCTGAGGCTATAGCAGTTGAGAATGCAGCCAGTGAAAATACAGCAGCCAGTGCTGCAGATGCACCTGCCAGCAACCCCACTGCAGCAGCCATTGCACAAGTGGAAACTTTGGCGCAAAAATTAGAAAAACAAACTGTGCCTTATGTGCAAAGCTTTTTGGTACTTGATCAGGAACTGAAAGCTTTAAGCTCAAATCATAAAATCAGTTTGATGATTAAGCCTAAAATTTTGAATGCAGATCAGCCTTTGGCAACCGTGGTACTGAATAGCAGTAGTTATTTGGGCGGAGCGCATGGTGCATCGGCACAGCAATACTATAATTTTGATTTAGAACAGAAAAAATTAGTATTGTTAAATGACATTCTGTTAGAGAAGCAGCGTCCACAATTGGAGCGCAAAGCCTACGAAGCATTTAAACAATGGGTCATCACATCTGAACTTTCCACCAATGTGCAAGAATATGAACAAGCGTGGAAATTTAAGCTGTCGGAAAATTACTATTTAGGTCAACAGGGGTTAATTTTGCAATATGCAGAATATGAAATCGGCCCTTATGTCGTTGGTTTACCGCGCTTAACCATTCCGTATGCAGAACTGCAGGGAATTTTAAAAGCTGCGTATTTGCCTGTAACAGAAGCAGCCTCTGAAGCAACCGCAAAACCTGCCGAAGTAAGTGCAGCAAACACAACAACCAAAGCGAAGTCTTAAGATGATCATTGCGCTGTTTGATACGCATACCCATTTTGATGTACCTGATTTTGACTCAGATCGGGAACAATTGGCGTATGCGGCAAAGGTGGCGGGCGTAGAACATTTGGTACTGATTGGCTTTGTACAATCACGTTTTCAAGATTTAATCGCTACACAACAGTTTTTAAACCAACTTGAGCATGTGCCACAAAGTCATCTTGCACCAGGCTTGCATCCTTTTTATATCGAACAGCATCAAGACCAACATCTACAAGATTTAGAACAGTTTTTGCAACAACAGCATTGTGTCGCTGTGGGTGAAATTGGCTTAGATACCTTTTTGGCTGAACATAAACAGCCTGAAGCGTTTCAAAAGCAGCAAGATTTTTTTGCTGCACAATTGGAAATCGCACGCCATCGACATAAACCTGTACTGCTACATATTCGTAAGGCCCATGCCGAAACCTTAAAAACACTCAAACAGCAACAATTTCAGTTTGGTGGCATCGCACATGCTTTTAGCGGTGGGGTGGAAGAAGCCAAAGCACTGATCAAATTGGGTTTTAAAATTGGTGTGACAGGGCAGATTACCAATCCCAATGCAAAAAAACTGCGCCGTGTTGTGCAGGAAATTGGTGCTGAACATTTGGTTTTGGAAACCGACTGTCCCGATATGACGCCTTTATGTTGTCAGACAGATACTCAATCACGAACCCGAAATACCCCTGCGAACCTGATTTATGTGCTTGAAGGTTTGGCGGATTGTTTAGATATTGCACCGCAGACTTTAGCCGCACAGCTTTGGCAGAATAGTGTTCAAGTATTAGACCTGCCTAAACTTTAGATGAAACAACACGAAGTCTGCGAAACGCAGTAAAATGCCCACACTTTGAAATTAAATTTGATTGCAGCATGACAGACCTTCTTCAAGATGATGAATATGAACGCCGTTTTGCGGGTGTGGCCAAGATTTATGGCGACAGTGCTTTTCAGCATTATGCCCAAAGTCATGTCATGGTGATTGGAATTGGCGGTGTCGGCTCTTGGGCAGTTGAGGCGTTGGCACGTACAGGTATCGGTGAACTAACATTGGTGGATATGGATGTGGTCGCAGCATCTAACATTAACCGTCAATTGCCTGCTATGAGCTCAACTTTGGGGCATGAAAAAATTAATGTCATGGCAGAGCGTTGCCGTTCTATTAATCCACGTATCAAAATTAATTTGGTTGATGATTACCTCAGTCCAGACAACGTCAAAGCCTTATTGGCGACTGCACCTGATTTAATTTTAGATTGTATTGATGACGTAAAAGCTAAACTGGCTTTGATGCTGCATTGTCGTTTTAACAAGATTCCGCTGATTGTTTCGGGTGGTGCAGGTGGAAAACTTGATCCGTTGAAAATTCAGGTGGCAGATTTATCTAAAACCGAACAAGACCCAATGTTGGCCAAATTGCGCGCCCAATTACGCAGCAAAGGTATTTGTAAAAAGCCAAAAGAAAAGTTTGGGATTACCTGTGTGTATTCCATCGACAATCCATTTTCTAGTGCCGATGTATGCCCAAGCGCAGGCTTGCGCTGTGGCGGCTATGGTTCGGCAGTGGTGGTCACGTCCAGTTTTGCAATGGTAGCTGTTGCAGAAGTGTTGAAAAAGTTAGATGCCTTACAGGCTAAAAATACATAAATTAAAGCCATGCGAGGCATGGCTTATAAAAAATTCTTTGATTTTGTACATCGTCAATGACTTTATTCAGTAGGTCGTTGTAGCTGTTGCTCTTTTAAATAGTCTTCCGTACGCTGCATTGCTGCTTGAATGTTGACCAATGCTTGCTCTACATCGGCAAATGTTTTGGCATTGCCGCCACTTAGTGCCTGACGCCATTTACGTGCACCTGGCAGGTTTTGGAATAAACCTAAAATATGGCGAGTAATGACGGAAAGTGGCGCACCTTGTTGCAGACGTTGTTCAATATACGGCAACATGCGTTGCATAATCTCAAAACGGTCAGGCAATTCTAGCCCCCACAACTGCCCAAGCTCTGCCAGTAAATATGGGTTGTGATAGGCTTCACGACCAATCATCACCCCATCGACATGCTGGAGGTGTTGTTGGGTTTCGGCCAAGGTTTTAATTCCGCCATTAATTTCAATTAACAATTCGGGGCGGTCTTGTTTTAGACGATACACATCCTCATAACGCAGCGGTGGTACTTCGCGGTTTTCTTTAGGCGATAAACCTTGTAATAAGGCAATTCGGGCATGCACGATAAAGTTATTGCAACCTGTTTGAGCCACGGTATCCACAAAATGCAGCATCTCTGCATAAGAGTGCATGTCGTCAATCCCGATCCGATGTTTTACGGTCACAGGAATATCAACCGCTTGACGCATGGCGGCAATACACTCTGCCACCAAGTCTGGTTCTGCCATTAAACACGCACCAATTTTATTGTTTTGTACTCGATCACTTGGGCAGCCAACGTTCAGGTTGATTTCATCATAACCCCAGTCTTGTGCCATTTTACTGCAGGTCGCAAGGTCTTTCGGATTTGAACCACCCAACTGCAAGACAATAGGATGTTCTTCCTTACTGTAATCTAAATGGCGCTTGGCATCACCAAATAAAATCGCGCCTGTGGTCACCATTTCAGTATACAGAATGATATTGGGGTTAAATAAACGTGCAAAAAAACGGTAATCGCGGGTAGTCCAATCCATCATCGGGGCAACACTGATTCGAGGATTCTGTGTTTTGCTTGGTTTTGATAAAATACTCATTGAAAATCAACCTATTGAATCAGTGTTGTGTTGAATTTATTTGTATCTATTTCATCTTTTTTTGCTCTTTTTAAAATTTGATTTACGCCATAAATACGCCATAATAAGTAAAAATATCATAAGGCGTAAAAATGGGTACAATCACGCAGCGTAAGTTAGTCAATGGATCAATACGCTATCGTGCTGAAATTCGAATCAATCGAAAAGATTTACCAATATATAAAGAAAGTAAAACATTTGGATCGAAGAAAGTTGCAGCAATTTGGTTAGCAAAAAGGGAAGCTGAAATAGAAGAAAATCCTGAAATTTTGTTTGGTCAAGAAGATGTAATAGATCTAACTCTTTCTAACGCTATTTCGAAATATTTGGCGGAAGTGGGAGCTGAGTATGGACGGACTAAAACATATTCACTCAAACTTATTCAGAAGTTTCCAATCGCGCGGCATGTTATCACAAAAATTAAATCGACTCATATTGCGGAACACGTAGCTCTACGCAAAAAAGGCATTGAAGATCTAGGACTCGCTCCTGTTGCATCTAGTACACTCCAGCATGAGCTTTTACATATTAGAGGGGTGCTATCTCATGCAGCGGTAATGTGGGATATAGATATTGATCTAAATTCTTTCGATAAGGCAACAGCACAATTAAGAAAGACACGCCAAATTTCATCAAGTCAAAAAAGAGATAGGCTTCCAACGAATGAAGAGTTGGCGGCATTGACGAAGTATTTTGTCAATAAATGGAATAATCCTGCTTACAGTTATCCAATGCATTTGATTATTTGGTTTGCAATTTACTCATGTAGACGTGAGGCGGAAATAACTCGAATGGAATTAAGTGATTTTGACATTCATAACAACTCATGGAAAATACGTGATTTGAAAAACCCAACAGGCTCTAAAGGTAATCATAAGGAGTTTAATGTATTACCTCAGTGTAAAAAAATTATTGAGCTTTTATCGGAGCAGGAAGTTAGAGCTAGAATGTTGAAAAGAGGCTATGGCGATGAATATCTGATACCTCTTAGTCCAAAAACAATAGGTGGTGAATTTAGAAAAGCTTGTAAGTTGCTTGGAATAGATGATTTAAAATTCCATGATTTGAGACATGAAGGGTGTACCCGTTTAGCTGAGCAAGGTTTCACTATCCCCCAGATACAGCAAATTAGTTTGCACGATTCATGGGGGAGTTTGGAAAGGTATGTATCAGTTAAACGAAGAAAACAGACCCTTAATTTTGAGAATTCGTTAGAGCTGACTTCGTAAAAATTTCATACTCTTTAGCTTGTTCGTTGTAACGTTTGTCTAAAACAAAAGCTAAGTCAAAAATATCAACTAAGTATGGTGATTTTTGACTTTCATCTATCTTGTAGCAAATAAATGGAAATTCCTTTTTTCTCGCTTTTTCTAATATTTTTGCTTTACTTAGATGGGGGTAATACATGGCTGCCACTTGTTCAAGAGTGGGAGTCATGGTTTTAAATTGCATGAATAAATAATCTGATAAATTCATTTGTACTTTGTTCATTTGGTTACTCTTTTAAAAGTTAATTCTTGAATCTTTAGTCATACAACTAAGGTATAGCTAACAAAATTCACTGAAATAATTGTAAATGAGATGAAATGGGTAATAATTCTGAAATAAGGGGAACTTTTTTAAGAATACACACTTATGCCAAAACTTAACGATTTTCAAAACAGCACAGTCAGACTATTAGATTATTTATATTTTCATGATGTGGCAGCCATGCAGAGCTTCTCAGAAGAGAAGTCAAGTATATATAGTCAGTTATTAGCAGCTATTGATTTATTGGCTTATCGAAGGTCTGAAGGCGCGTTGATAATGGAACATTACAAACATTTGTTATTAATAGGAGTAGATTTTGAGTTAACTTTTGGAAAGGGTGAATTAATTAAAGATGATATCTATTTTAAAATGCAAGAAAAATATCGTGCCTACCTAATTCAACAAATAGAGTTATTGGGTTTTCAAATAGAACATTATAAGCAAGATTTAAATGAAGTATTAATCCAAATTCCAATCCAGTCAATTACTAGTGCTGCTGCTTTTAAAATTGTAAGTCAAGTTCTATATTTTGAGTACGATAATATAACTATAGGGGTGCTTAGTAAATTTCTAGATTTTAATTTTTTAACATTAGCTAAATATCAAAAAAAGAATAAAGTCATCAATGAGAGTTTTTTAAATAAACTTTTCTATAGGGCGATGTTATTTCTAGAGTTTGACGTTTTTAAAAATAACTTAATTGCAGAGTATTATTCCGAAGATCAAATTGTTAACTTAAATGATTTGGAGGATTATGAAAAAGTAGCAGCTGCCATTAAGGCTAGGGGGAAGGCCAAGTCATTAAAGGGGATTGAATATGATGGATTTTATAAGCTAAAGACTAAGAATGATCTGAAGAAGTTTCTAATAAATATTGAAGAGCGATTAGGACATAATCCCATTTTCTCAGATAGTTCGGCTAATTGGATTGCCTTAATCGGTGCATGGCATTTGATACTTAAGAAAGGTAATAATCTCGATAAACCATTATTCAAAGAGTCCCCTCAATATATTGTGGACTCGGATATCTCATGTGCCAAGCTCGCAAGAAAAAAATTAGCTGAATTTGGTTTCTCTGTCTCTGAAAAAACTATATTTGACTGCTATGATCGTGTCTATGAAATTTACAGGCTTATACGTATAACTATAGAGTGCTTGGTGGAAGAAAAAATGTATGGAATGAACGAAAGAGTTTTTATTCATGATTTTTACTATAATCCGAATTCTAATGCATTCTTCAAGAAGCAGTTACAAGCAGCTAAGGCTAAACTTTAAAATATTAGAGCATGCTTATTTATACAGGTTGAATGAACAAACACTGTTTGAGAGCGCTATTCAGTCCAGTTGTGAACGAATTAAATTTGTTTAATCCCGATCCCATTGAACGGCAGCTTGCTCATGTGTCACAGAACAGAATTCGCTCGGCATATAACCGAGCGCAATATTAACCAAGGGGGTCAGTTTTTAAATGCCGTTAGGGGGTCATTTTTACACTACCGAGGCTTTGTTGTAAAAATATGTAAGTATCTGATTTAAATAAATTTAACTTTGGATCAAAAAATAATCAAAACTTTTTAAATCATATAGTTATGAAATCTTTGTGCAACAAAGCCGTTTAAAAGTGCTTTAAGCAAAGTGAATATGAGCTTAAATCAATAAAATTTTATTAAGATACCTATTTTCATTAGGTCTGCACGCACAAACCCAATCTTAGTTATATAATGGACTAGATTGGGTGTGACTGGTGGAAAGATTATTTTTACAAATATAGGTTTTCTCCATCGACTGAACAGCATTCTTTGGCATAGGTTTCATTGATGAGTCTTTCGATCATTTGCTCTTCGGACAGACCATTCTTGAAAGCTAATGTAAGCAACGCTTCTCTAGCTCTTTTAGTTAATGCGTAATAGTTAGGTTTTTTCACCTTTTTCTCCTCACGGTGCTTTTTTTGATACCACGCGTTATATAATTTTTTTCTTAGAGCATAGTGAATATTTTCATCTTCATAATAGATAATATCAAATATTGAGTTAATTAAAGTCTCATATTCAGATGCATGTGATGCATCTCTTCTGTATTTTCTAAATTCTGAGTTTTCATTAATATACTTTTTAGCCCATACAAAAAAATCAGAGCATGGTGATTTAAAGTGACTGTTGAATTTTGAATATATTTTGTCAAATCGATAATATATATTTTCAATTGATCTAGAATTTTCATAATAAAAAGGGATTGTATAAGCCAGATAAAGGAGCTGGAAGTATAGATTTTTTATATCTAAAATTAAGCGATCTCCTTCTTTTTCATTCAAGACTTTGCATGCAAATTGTAAGAATCTTTGATTATCTTTAATTTTATTAAAGTCAAAAGAATGTATTTTGATTCTAGATTGAAAATCCTTTAAATCACGTAAAAAATAATAGATATCATCATCACTACTATTATTCATTTCATCAATTATAAATTTACTTATGTTCCTGAGTTTATCTAGGCTGTTCAGTTTTGCTATGTCTTTTTCTATAGCATCGTTGCTCTCCCGTATTCTGCGATTGTTATCAATATTTGGGCGATGATAGACAAATAGTGCCCAGATAAGATCTTCATCTGGAAGTTGTGTCAGGAATGATTTTAGATTGTCTAGTTCAGAATTGCGCATTTTGTATCCTGTTTTTAAAAAGCTTACGTCATACTTTAGGTAATAAAAACAATACTTTCTACTAAGTTTTTCACTCTATTTCCCCTTGTTTTGCACTATATTTTTAAAAGCTTTCTACTAGGGAATAAGGGTGTTATAAATAAAAAATGTTTAGGCAATATAAGTTTTTAATTTAATTTTTTTATAACTAAAATTAGGTACTAAAACGATATAGTCTAAAATTCATTTTATTCCTTAATTCTAGCTTTTTTGAGACTAGAGCCTGCATGAATTTAAGCGTAGAGCAGGGAGGAAAAGTTTTTCATGTGGAGAATAGGTACTGCACTACAGGAGGAATTTGGACTCCCTAAAGCTTTGGTTATTAATCTAATCGTTTATTAGGTAACCCTCTATTTTAAAGTAAACGTATACATATACTGAATTCCCTATACCTATGTAACTATCACACACATAGGTTTAAACATGAGAAATTTAATTAATCAGGCACAACTTACACTTGATATTGAGAACTTCTTAAAATGTCTTAAAAGAAGAAGTAGGGAATGGGATGAATTCTATTCACAGCTTACTAATCTGTTATTAGACTTTAATGATATTTATGATCCTGATGATGAATACCCAGGTTATCTTAAATTCTTTGTAATTCTGAGATATGACTTACAGAGAATAGATTCCGATTATTTTGATCTTATGGATGAGCTAAAGATAATTGGGTATAGAGAGATGAGAGCGTGGTTTTTAGATTTATCTGAGGATTTTGAAAAAGATTATAAGATGATCGAAAAACAGAAAGATGAAAATAAAATTGAAGTGCAGGAATATTGTGAGTCAATAATTGGTAAATATAGCCGAATATTAGTTGCTCGGGTGGACTTGGGTTATTTACAAGAACATTCTAGTCGCATCAGAGTTGAAGATATTTATAATGATTTGGATATACTGCTTAATCGTATTCAAAATAAAGATGGCATATTTAAACATGTAGTCGGGTATATATGGGGAGTGGAACAAGGCGGTAAAAGTAAAGGTTTTCACTGTCACTTAGCAATCATCTATGATAATGCCTACCGTGCTGGAAGCGCGGAATATTGGGGGAATGAAATTATTGAGTTATGGAAGGATATTACTAGAGATTTTGGTCAAGGCTATAATTGTTGGAACCATAAACGTGTAGCGGAACTTCGAAGTAAAGATGAGCTAGGGATCGGTGTGATTCATCGTCGCGATTCAACTCAAGTGGCAAATTTTATTAGAGCAATGGAATATATTGCTGATCATCATAAACGTACTCTTCAATACTTACGCGTTAAGCCAAGAGGACGAAGAGTATTTGGTAAAGGTCAGTTAAGAGCACAGTATGATAGGCGCTAAATGAAAATAATCTCAGATATATATTATCTAGATGAAAACAAGGTTTTAAATACTTTACAAGGCTTGCCAATCGGTGAGCCTTTGTCATTTCTAGAGGTATATATTATGAGTTTAAATTGTCCTTATTGTTTTTCGGATCAGATCATTCAGGTTGTTAATCAGCAAGTGAGTGGATCTGATTCCACAAGTCTAGCAGCATCAGCTTCGTTTGCCACCATTGGTGCATCCATTTCTAAAAGCTTTCCATTGCCTGTATCACCACTGCTTGGCGGGCTTGCAGGTGCGGTCATTGGTGGTCTATTTAGCAGCATGTTTGATGAGCCGAAAAAGCCAATCACTATGACCTACTATCACTGTAATCAATGTCAGCAGAACTTCCGCTAACAACCTAGGAGATAAAAACGATGGCACATCAAATCGAACAAATCGCCTACGTTGGCGAAACCCCTTGGCATGGTCTCGGTAATCAGCTAAGTCCGAATCAACCATTGGAAGTATGGGCACAGCAAGCTGGGATGGACTGGCGGATAGAATCCTCGAACGTCAGCTATATGGCACAGAATGAGCGTGGTCAGAGCATCATCATGCCATTTGAAGAGCAGCGTGTCTTGTATCGTTCAGATACCCATGCACCTTTATCTGTAGTCAGTCAGCGTTATCAGGAAGTTCAGCCTAAAGAGATTCTGGAGTTTTACCGGGATCTGACTGAGCAATCTGGCTTTGAGTTAGAAACCGCAGGGGTTCTGAAAGGTGGTAAGAAGTTCTGGGCTTTGGCACGTACCGGGCAAAGTACCGCGTTAAAGTCTAAGGATGTCAGTAATGGTTATATCCTGCTGGCTACGGCGTGTGACGGCACGTTGGCAACGACGGCACAATTCACAAGTATCCGGGTGGTCTGTAACAACACTTTAGCCATTGCTCTACGTGGACAGAGCAGTAGTGCAGGTGTAGTGAAGGTTCCACATAGTACCAAGTTTGATGCAGAGAAAGTGAAGCAGCAATTAGGTATTTCAGTGCGTGCATGGGATGAGCACATGTATGAGATGAAACAGCTCACACAGCGTAAGGTGAGTCAACAGGAAGCCAAGGCTTACTTTGATGCCGTGTTCAATAACAGCACCATGTCAATTTCTGATCCTGAAGAAAACATCATTCAGTTCTATCGTAATGTCGCGCAGCAAGCTCAGGAGAAAAAGCCTGAACCGAATGGTCGTGCCATGAATAAAGCTTTAGAGATGTTTAATGGACAAGGACGCGGTGCTGACCTGTCATCAGCGAAAGATACAGCTTATGGCTTACTGTGTTCGATCACGGAATTTGTGGATCATGAACGACGTGCCATGAGTACCGACCATCGACTGGATTCAGCTTGGTTCGGTGCAGGTGCAGGTCTTAAGCAACGTGGACTGGAACAGGCTTTATCTTTGATAGCCTAAGCTCATGTAATCCATCCAACCTTAACCCCGCAAGTCTCAACAATCGCTGAGTACAGCACACACGTAACTCTCTCTACTTACTACTCACAATCAACAATCTGAATCAGCATGCATATCGCCATACCCGACCTCGTGTCGGGTATGGCTTTTTATGCATTTCTTTTACAGAGATCAGAATTAATAAGGATAATTCCATGAATCAAATTGTACCTATTTCCCATCAGCCTACGACGGTAGGATCAAAGATCGTAGTCAATCCAACCGTCACCACCAAACGCTCAACAGCAGCCAAGCGACTAGTCAATACCAAAGGAATGGAATATCAGGACTGGCTTGAAGTTCGTAAACAAGGTATCGGTAGCAGTGATGCCGCGACTGCCTGTGGTCTTAATCCATATATGTCGATGCTGGAACTCTGGCTGATCAAAACCGGACGACAGGCTCAATCCATAGAAGATGAAAGCTCAGGTGTAGCACCGCTATATTGGGGTAAGCAGCTGGAACCTTTGGTGGCAGAGTTCTATAGCATGCACACTCATAACAAGGTGCGACGGATCAATGCAGTACTTCAGCATCCTGATCCCGATAAACACTTTATGTTAGCCAATCTGGATTACAGCGTGGTCGGCAGTGATGAAGTCCAAATTTTGGAATGCAAAACAGCAGGTGAGCATGGGGCTAAGCTTTGGCGTGATGGTGTGCCTTTATACGTGCTTTGTCAGGTGCAACATCAACTGGCGGTGACTGGTAAACAGGCAGCGCATGTTTGTGTCTTGATCTGTGGGCATGAAACCAAGATCTTCAAAGTGACACGATCAGAATCCGTGATTGAACATATTGTTAAAGCAGAACGATATTTCTGGGAATGCGTGGAAAAGGATACACCACCATCAGTCGATGCCAGTGAATCCGCAGCTAAAGCGATTCAACAACTCTATCCAGCGCATGTGCCTTTAACGGTAGAGGATCTTTCGCAAAATGAAAATGCCAATTTGATGTTCGACCAGCTCATCAAAATGAAGGAAGAGATTCAGCATCAGCAGGAACGCTTTGACCAGCTTAAACATGAAATCCAGATGATGATGCAAGACAAGGAAAGGGCAGTCTTTGCTCATGGCTCAGTAGTCTGGAAGAAAGCCAAGGATTCTATCAGCCTCAATACCAAAGCATTGCTTCAGCACCAGCCTGAACTCATTGAGCTTTATCCACTTGAAAAGCAGGGCAGTCGTCGATTCAACATCTATACCTACTAAGTCCTATTTACACAGCACCAAATCAAAAATTCACAAAAATCGCTCCCCGCTCTCTACCCTTCGGTAGAGAGCAAATCGGTCGCGATCTCTGTAGCACTTTATCTGGCTCTACATTCTTTGGGTAACTTATTTGGTCATTGTTCCGACCTACATATATAGACCCAAATTTGTAAGGTAATACATTAAGGAATATCAACATGATTAAAGGTTTAGCAATTACTCCTCCAATACTCGGACGGATCAGTATTGGTCGGATGGTTGAAAAGAATGGCAAACGCCTACCGGAAAAGGATGACCAGTTCACCATTACTTCCCAGATTCAAAGCAAAGAAGGCTGGGTTAAACATCCACTGGATGATCAGCTGCGAGCGAATGCTCCGAATCAGAAGCTACGTTCAATCCCTGTCAGAATGATCTTTAATGATCCTGATTTAAACCTGCGTGCAGAATACAGCCTGTTTGACCGACAGACTGGAAGACCTATCTGTGTCGGTAATGGAGAAACCTGCCAGCGTTTAACCAATCAAGGGGTCGAGCAACATCCCTGCCCATCCCCTGATTTATGTCCATTGGCTCAAGGTGGCAACTGCAAACCTTATGGACGTTTACATGTGAACTTAGATGAATCGGATGAGTTTGGCACCTTCATCTTTAGAACTACAGGCTTTAATAGTATTCGGACTTTGGCTGCACGGCTGAGTTATTACCATGCAGCATCAAATGGCTTGTTGTCATGTCTACCCTTGCAGTTGATATTGCGGGGCAAGAGTACGACACAAAGTTATCGTCAGCCTGTGTATTACGTGGATCTGACTTTAAGAGAAGGGATTAGCTTGAATGAGGCGATTATTCAGGCGAAGCAAATTGATGAGCAGAGTAAGCAGGCGGGGTTTTATCAGGAGGCTTTAGACTTTACCGCAAGGAAGGGTTTTGCCAATGCACGGTTTGAAACGGATATAGAGGAAGGGTTAGAGGTGCTGGAGGAATACTACCCTGAACAAGAACAAAACCGTTCGGTGGAGCAACAAGCTTCGCCTGAAGGGTTTGTGCAGGATATTCAGCAAGGGTTGCAGCGATCAGTCAGACCCGTCAATTAATCGATTGGTTGGAAAAGAGCAACTTTCTAGGTTGCTCTTTTTTTACGACATTATAAGACGTAGCAGTTGTTAAAGGACTATATTCGCTATGGTTATCTCGTTAAAATGACAAGCCTGAATTAATTCCTAATTTTTTTGTTAAGTGCATGACTTTTAATAAGTCATAGATATGCTAACTTAGCAACATTGTTTAACATTAAGTATAAAACCAAAGCGGTTGATCGTGGATTGAGGAAATAAAATGCATTCATTGGAACAAAAATTTCTAAATGACTTAGATGACAAGCTTTGGAAAGCCGCCGATAAATTACGCAGCAGTCTAGATGCAGCCAATTATAAGCATATTGTTTTAGGACTGATTTTCTTAAAGTACGTATCAGATGCTTTTGATGAACGGCAATCTGAACTCAAAGAATTGTTTGCACAAAAAGACGACCACAACATCTATTACATGCCGCGTGATCAGTACGACAGCGAAGAAGAATACCAACAGGCTATTGCTGATGAACTAGAAATACTGGATTACTACCAAGAAAAAAACGTATTTTGGGTGCCCAAAGCAGCACGTTGGTTAAGTATCCGTAATGCAGCAGCACAAGCGATTGGCTCTATCATTTGGCAGGATGAACAAGGGCAAGATGTCAAACTACGCTCTGTATCCTGGCTGATTGACAATGCCTTTGATGAAATTGAAAAAGCCAATCCAAAACTTAAGGGCATTCTGAATCGCATTGGTCAGTACCAGCTGGACAATGACAAGCTACTTGATCTGATCAATACTTTTTCTGACACCAGTTTTACTAATCCAGAATATAACGGTGAGCAACTCAGTCTGCACAGTAAAGATATCCTTGGGCACGTCTACGAATACTTTTTGGGACAGTTTGCCTTGGCTGAAGGGAAGCAAGGTGGGCAGTACTACACGCCTAAAAGCATCGTCACCTTAATCGTTGAAATGTTGCAGCCTTATAAAGGGCGAGTGTATGACCCTGCAATGGGTTCAGGTGGATTCTTTGTATCCAGTGAAAAGTTTATTGAACAACATGCTCAGGAAAAGCATTACAAAGCCTCCGAACAGAAAAAGCATATTTCTATTTATGGGCAGGAAAGCAACCCGACCACATGGAAACTGGCCGCCATGAACATGGCAATTCGTGGGATTGATTTTAATTTCGGTAAGAAAAATGCTGACAGCTTTTTAGAGGATCAGCATCCAGACTTGCGTGCTGACTTTGTCATGGCCAATCCGCCTTTTAATATCAAGGATTGGTGGCATGCTTCTCTAGAAAGTGATGTGCGTTGGAAGTATGGTACACCGCCACAAGGCAATGCTAACTTTGCTTGGATGCAGCACATGCTGCACCATCTATCACCTACAGGCAGTATGGCATTGTTACTTGCCAATGGTTCAATGAGTTCCAATACCAACAATGAAGGTGAGATCCGTAAAAACTTGATCGAAGCCGATCTGGTGGAATGTATTGTTGCATTACCAGGACAACTGTTCACCAACACGCAAATTCCAGCCTGTATCTGGTTTCTAACCAAGGACAAAAAGAATGGCTTGTCTTTAGATAAAAAGAAAGCCAACCGTGAAGGCAAGACTCTGTTCATCGATGCCCGTAATTTGGGCTATATGAAAGATCGCGTACTGCGTGACTTTACCGATGCAGATATTGCTAAAATCACCAATGCTTTACATGCTTGGCAACAAGGCGAAAATTTTGAAGGCGAAGCGTATCAAGATGAGAAAGGTTTCTGCTTCTCTGCTGAGTTAAAAGATATTCAGAAGCACGACTATGTATTGACCCCAGGGCGTTATGTAGGTGCAGTCGAGCAGGAAGATGATGGCGAACCATTTGCTGAGAAAATGCTACGTTTGACTGCTCAGCTCAAAGAGCAATTTGCTGAAAGTGCGGTCTTGGAAAGTGAGATTAAAAAGAACCTAAAGGGCTTGGGTTATGAGTTCTGATCATCCTTTATTGCAAGAAATTCAGAAGGGTGAAAGTCAAACCCTTGAATTTAAAGAGCAGTTACCGAAAGGGCAACAGGTCGCAAAGACCCTGATTGCTTTTGCCAATACCAGTGGTGGTAAATTGGTAGTGGGTGTAAGTGATGATCGCCAACTCGTAGGTATTCAAGATGATATTTTTGAGTTGCAAGATCAGATCACTTCGATGATCAATGAGCTGTGTGCGCCTAATATTCTGCCTTACATTTATATCGAGAATATCCAAGGCATTGAGTTGCTGGTGATTGAAGTCAGCCGTGGTTCATTATTGCCTTATTATCTCAAGCCGCAAGGCAAGGCACAGGGAACCTATATCCGTTTAGGTGCAAGCAATCGTGTGGCATCGCCTGAATATATTCAGCAACTTGAATTGCAGCGTCTGAACCAGACCTTTGATGAGCAACCGAATCCACAATACAGTTTAGATGACATAGATTTACAGCCTTTAAAGCAAGCCTTTGCTGAGGTGGGTAAAGAGCTGTCTTTGCAGAAAATGCGTAATCTTAAATTGATCATTCAGCAGAATGGACAGGATTACCCAAGTCATGGGTTACTCATTTTGTTGGGGCTTTATGAGCAGGTTGAGATTAAATGTAGCCGCTTTAAAGGTACGACCATGACGGTGTTTTTGGATAAAAAAGAATACCGTGGCGACTTGTTTAGCCAGTTGAAGCAAACTGAGCAATTCATCAAGAATCATCTACATCTACGGGCAGAAATTTTAGGGTTACAACGTACAGAAAGCTATGAAATCCCCATTCCTGCAATTCGTGAAGCCTTGGTGAATGCAGTGTTACATCGTGACTATAGCAATGCAGGGCGTGATATTAAGGTTGGCATTTATGATGACATTCTGAATATCGTATCGCCAGGTGGATTGCCAAATGGACTGACTGAAGAAGATTTGGCACAAGGTCGTTCTGAGATTCGTAACCGTGTCTTGGCTCGTGTGTTTAAAGAGCTGGGTTATATCGAGCAGTGGGGCAGTGGTATTGCTCGTATCAAAGACCTTTGTTTACAGGCAGGCAATGCAGAACCTCAACTGAAAGCCCAAGGTGATTTTGTGGATTGGGAGTTTTACCGTCCTTCGACTGAGAAAATAGGTGGCTCAATAGGTGGCTCAATAGGTGGCTCAATCCAAGAAGATATGCTGACAGATCGGCACAAAGAGATTTTAGTTTTGATTCAACAGAACCCGAAAGTTTCCTATCGTTCTATGGCAGAGCAGCTTGGGATTAATGAGTCAGCGGTGAAAAAGCATTTGAACAACTTAAAAGATGCAGGTTGGCTTGAGCGTGTGGGTGGAACTCGTGGTTATTGGATGATTAGGAAAGAATTTGGGGGTGAGGTGTGAGTGATGATTGGAAAATATATAGACTAGGACAAATAACGGATTGGTTTTCTGGTGGGACACCAAGAAAAAATATTGATAGATATTGGAATGGTGATATTCCTTGGATTAGTGCCTCTTCAATGTCAAATAATAGAATTTCCACATCAGATATGAAGATCACAAATGAAGGATTAAAGTCTGGTTCTAAATTAGCAAACAAAGACGATATATTGTTGTTAGTTAGAGGAAGTATTTTACATCAAAAAATTCCTGTCGGAATTGTGATGAACGAGGTTTCGTATAATCAAGATGTTAAAAGAATTAAAGTTAAAGATAATTTAAATCCATGGTTTTTATTATATTGGTTCATAGGTAACGAAAAGACACTTTTACGAAAAGTGGATGTTACAGGAATAGGAGCCGGTAAGTTTGATACAGATTTTTTGCAAAATTATCCAATTAGTCTTCCATCTTTAAAAGAACAGAAAATAATTGTAGATATTGTTAAGAGTCTGGATGACAAAATCTACCTTAATAACCAAATCAACCAAACCCTTGAATCTATTGCTCAAGCCATGTTTAAAAGCTGGTTTATCGACTTTGAGCCCGTGCGTGCAAAAATTGCAGCCAAGCAAGAAGGGAAAAATTCTGAACTTGCTGCGATGTGTGCAATTAGCGGTACAAGTGAAGCAGAAATTGAGCAAATGGCTGAAGAAAATTTGGCTGAATTGCGAGCAACTGCTGCGCTGTTCCCTGATGAGTTGGTAGAGAGTGAGTTAGGGGAAGTGCCGAAGGGGTGGGAAGTTTCGACTGTTGGCGATCAAATTCAAACAGTTGGTGGTGCAACACCCTCAACTAAAAATGTTGAGTTTTGGGATAATGGGACACATCATTGGACGACACCTAAAGATTTATCCAATTTAACTGATAAAATTTTGTTAAATACGGACAGAAAAATAACTAATGCTGGGCTAAAAAAAATCAGTTCAGGTTTATTGCCAAAAGATACTGTATTGATGTCATCTCGTGCGCCAGTTGGTTATTTGGCTTTGGCGAAAATTGAAGTAGCCATTAACCAAGGTTATATAGCAATTTTGCCAAACACGAAATATTCGGCTGAATATTTAATTCAGTGGTGTGAGGCTAATATGGCTGAAATTAAAGGGCGTGCATCAGGTACGACCTTTCAGGAAATCAGTAAGAAAAATTTTAGAGAAATCAATTTTATTTGTCCTGATGAAAAAATAGTTGCTAGTTATACTAAAACAGTTAGAACGCTATATGATGAAATTGCTTTAAAGGCAAAGGAAAGCCAAAGTTTAGTTGATATTAGAGATACTTTATTGCCAAAGTTGTTATCGGGTGAGATTGATGTATCAGATCTAGGTAGTGAGACTGAATATGAGTATTCAACAGAATGAGACACTAGGTTTTATACGTGTAATGATGGTGTTAAGTAGCTTTTCACCATTATTTATTTTGTGGGCTTTACGTGGGAATCAAGAGGTATCTGATTTATATTTAACTTCCTTTTGTGTTTTATTTGTCATTATTCCTAATTTATTTTTATGGCGAAGAATTAATATTGCCAAGAAACAAAATGATAAACGCATAATAAAGGTTGGAACTGCAGATGATCATAAGGATCACATTTTAGTCTATTTATTTGCTACCTTATTGCCTTTTTATTCTGTTGGTATAGAGAGCTTAAGAGACATAGGGACTACATTAGTTGCTTTAATCTTTGTGATTTTTTTGTTTTTGCACTTAAATTTACATTACATGAATATTTTATTTGCAATGAAAGGCTATCGTATTTTTACAATTTGTCCGCCTGAAGATAATAATTCTATCAGTGGTAAAATACCTCAGGTACTTATTACAAAAAGAGCCATCGTGTTAAATGGCGATGAAATAGAAGCGTATAGATTAAGTAATACAGTTTATTTGGAGATTTAGTGTGGCTATAGATTTTGACTTTAGTAATATTAAGAATATTGAATTTGGGGTGGGGAGAGAGTCAGAAGATCAAAATCAACAGTTTTTTGAGGCTGTTCCTGTAGATGTGAACGTTCAGAAAGCATTAGTTGAGATGGCTAAGGCAACTGTTGAAATCATGAATAAAAGTAGTCCTAGCCCTGATTTATATCAACCGTCAGAAAAGCATGCTGGTATAGAGTATTTATATTTACCGATTTCTGACCAAATGGCACAAACAATGAAGGACTTGCATGAGGCTTTAAACCTACCGATAAATAGCAAGGTTTTAAAAAATCCAACAGAAATTTTCTGCTATTTCGCTAGGTTTTCTGATCAATCTGGGAAAAAGCTAACTGCCTTACGTAGAGCTATTCAGTTCAAAGGGGTATTGAAAAATAAACTCATTAGCCTATGTGATGACACATTAAAAATTGTTGAAGAAAAAGTATTTAAGCTAGATGCTGACTTTGATCTTTTAATTGATAATTCTAATATTCACATAATTCGACCAAGTGCTTTTGAATTTGCTGGGAGGTTACAAGAAGCTATTTTACAAGCTGTGCCTACAAACATTTCATCTATTGCAGCTGATCTAGGTTATGTCGATTTTACTAGCATACAGGCTTATGCTGAAAAAAGACCTCGTGCAGCTCGGTATATTGCATCTATTAAATCACAAGCTGAAACTAAGAATATTGATAAAGATCGTTTGAAACTGTTATGTGAACATACAGGGGTTTCCGTAAATATTCAGAATGGAAAAATTATTGTGAATGAAGGGTATGAACTAGGTTTCTTGGAGGTTTTAGATCGACGTCGTTACCGTTTAGAGTTAATCGACGGTCAAGCTGAGAATTTCAAAGCATCGAGCAGAAGTAAGTTATAAGAAAGGATTAAATAAACCATGAAAGAAACACAACTCGAAAACTTATGCCTAGATTGGTTCGCTGAAAATGGCTGGGAAGTCGTTCATGGTATTGATATTGCCCCTGAGAGCAGTAATCCTTTACGCAAAGACTATAAACAGATTTTATTGGAAGCTGATTTACAGGCGGCTTTTGAACGCTTAAATCCACATTTGCCTGCAAGCTGTTTTGAACAGGTTTGGCAAAAACTGAGCAAGCCTGAGAGTCTGGATTTAGTGACCAATAACCGTGCATTCCATCGTATGTTATTGGAAGGTGTACCTGTCACCTATAAAAAGCATGATGATTGGGTACACGACCATGCGTTCTTGGTGGACTTCAACCAAGTGCATCAAAACCGATTTGTTGCTATCAATCAATTTACCATTCTGGGTAGTAAGCAGCCACGACGCCCTGACATCATCTGTTTTATTAATGGTATTCCCTTTGCCATGTTGGAGTTAAAAAGCCCAACCGATGAAAATGCGGATATTTGGGATGCCTTTAACCAGCTGCAAACCTATAAAGAAGAAATCTCGGATCTGTTTGTTTTTAATGAAGCCTTGGTGGTGAGTGATGGCGTAACGGCTCGTGTGGGTTCACTGACTGCGAATCAGGAACGCTTTTTACCGTGGCGTACGATCAAGAATGAAGATGATAAACCCGCTTTAGAATGGGAGTTAGAGACAGTTGTTCGAGGTTTCTTTGATCGAGAATTGTTCCTAGATTACATTCGATTCTTTGTGTTGTTTGAAACAGATGGCGAAAAGACAATTAAGAAAATTGCAGGCTACCATCAGTTCCATGCGGTTAGGGAAGCGGTACAAGCGACCATTGCAGCAGCCAATCCGAATGGGGATAAGAAAGCAGGCGTTGTTTGGCATACCCAAGGCTCGGGTAAAAGTATTTCCATGTGCTGCTATGCAGGCAAACTCTTACAGCAGCCTGCCATGCACAACCCAACCTTGTTAATCGTAACCGACCGTAATGACTTGGATGGACAGCTCTTTGAAACCTTTAGCAATGCTCAAGAACTATTAAAACAAACCCCAGTACAAGCCAATACCCGTGATGAGCTGAGACAGCTTTTAGCTGAGCGTGAGTCTGGTGGCATCATCTTTACCACAGTACAAAAGTTTGCATTATTGGAAGGTGAGAGTGAGCATCCATTATTGAATGGACGCCACAATATTGTTGTGATGTCAGATGAAGCACATCGTAGCCAATATGGTTTGAAAGCAAAACTAAGCAATGATGGCACGTACAAGTTTGGATATGCCAAGCACATGCGTGATGCTTTAAAGAATGCTGCTTTTATTGGCTTTACTGGAACGCCGATTTCGAGTGAGGATAAAGACACCCGAGCTGTCTTTGGTGATTATGTTTCCATCTATGACATTCAGGATGCCGTCGATGATGGGGCAACTGTACCGATTTACTACGAATCACGTTTGGCAAAGCTAGATATTAATCAGGCTGAAATCGAAGAGCTGTCTGATCAAGTGGATGAGGTGGTGGAAGATGAGGAAGATGTTGGTAACCGAGAAAAGACCAAGAGTGAGTGGAGCCGACTAGAAAAACTGGTGGGTGCCACACCACGCCTGAAACAGATTGCTGCGGATTTAGTCGCACATTTTGAAGCACGTACCGAAACCACAGCAGGCAAAGGTATGATTGTGACCATGAGCCGGGAGATCTGTGTCCATCTTTACAATGAAATTGTTGCTTTGCGCCCAGATTGGCATGACCCTGATCCTGAAAAAGGCAAAATCAAAATTGTGATGACGGGTTCAGCTTCAGATAAACCATTGTTACAGCCACACATTTATAACAAGCAAGTCAAAAAACGTCTTGAGAAACGCTTTAAAGATGTGAATGATCCTTTGCAGTTAGTGATCGTGCGCGATATGTGGCTTACAGGTTTTGATGCACCATGCACGCATACCATGTATATCGACAAACCGATGAAGGGACACAACCTCATGCAGGCTATTGCACGTGTGAACCGTGTCTTTAAAGATAAGCAGGGTGGACTAGTTGTTGACTATATCGGCATTGCTAATGAATTGAAGCAAGCCTTAAAAACCTATACCGATGCCAAAGGTAAAGGTGAGCCGACTTTACGTGCAGAAGAAGCCTATGCAGTTCTTGCTGAAAAGATGGATGCCATACGAGGAATGTTTGCCAAAACCAATGAACAGGTAGGCATGGATTTAAGTGCTTACGAAACTCAGGCACACCGACTGATTATCCCCGCAGCTAACTATGTGCTGAGCTTGAAGGATGGTAAAAAGCGTTTTCTTGATTTAGTTCTGGCAATCAATAAAGCCTTCTCTTTATGCAGCACCTTGGATGAAGCGAAGAACCTGCACAAAGAAATTGCCTTTTACTCAGCCATTAAAGCGGTCATTAGCAAGCATACCTCTGTAGATCGTAAACTGTCGCAAGCTGAAAAGGACAGTACGCTAAAACAGATTCTGGATAATGCTGTCATTGCTGATGGCGTAACAGATGTCTTTGCAATGTGTGGTTTGGATAAACCCAACATTGGCTTGCTTTCAGATGAGTTCTTAGAAGATGTACGGCAGATGCCATACCGTAACTTGGCAGTTGAACTGTTGGAAAAGTTACTCAATGATGGCATTAAGGCAAAGACACGAAACAATGTGGTACAGGAAAAACGCTTCTCTGACCGTTTGCAGGAAACCTTGAGGAAATACAATAACCGAGCGATTGAAACTTCTCAGGTCATTGAAGAACTCATTCAAATGGCAAAAGAATTTCAGGCAGAGATGCAGCGTGAAGCTTCACTTGGTTTGAATCCTGATGAAATCGCTTTCTATGATGCTTTGGCAAACAATGAAAGTGCTGTCAGAGAGCTTGGAGACGATACGTTGAAACAGATCGCACGAGAGATTACCGAAAAGCTCAGGAAGTCAACGACCGTCGATTGGCAGGTTAGGGACAGTGTCCGTGCTCAGCTGAAAATATTAGTACGTCGTACTTTACAGCGTTGGAAGTATCCACCTGATAAAGCAGCTGAAGCGATTGAGTTGGTGATGAAGCAGGCTGAGCAATTGTCGAATGCTTGGACAAAATAAAGGAAGTGTATTAACTCTGCTGTGTTAGTACGCTAACTTTATTTTAACATTGGAAAATCAGAATCTGGAAGTTAATTGGTTTTACATGTGATAAAAGAATATATTTAAGTATCTGGAATTTAAGATTTAGTTTGATATTTCTAAATTTAAAAGAATTTATAGCTGAATAATTAATTTATCATCATACCTAAAACCATAGGAAATGGTGTTTTACAGATATTTTTATGTGCTGATTTTTTTAGAATTTAGCTATATTTAAACAGTTTAAAGCATAAATATTAAGTGGGGGGAATTATGATAATTGAACTTGAGATTAAAAAATGGCTATTAACACAAGCCGATTGGTTACAAGAAGCGGCGATACGAATACTTCAGAAAGGTCAGCTTGATGATAATGACTATCAGGATTTATGCATACTAATAAAAACTCCCGAAGGCAAAGCGGTAACAACTCACCGAACTTATGATGACTTGACTGGAAACCAAATCAAAAATGAATTGCGTCTAAAAGCTATCAATGAAGTTGTTGGTATAGAAAACTTAGCTCCTAAAAGCCCCTTAACATTTGGAAAAGGGAATTTAAGTGTAATTTATGGACATAATGGTTCAGGTAAGTCGAGCTATACACGTATATTAAAAAAAGTATCAGGAGTCCCAAGAGCACAGAATTTAAAATCAAATGTTTTTTTGCCGCCACCGGATCTTAGTCATTGTACATTTGTAATTGATATAGATGGGAGTGAGCAAGAAATTAAGTGGGGTGCTCATGAGTCATGTTTAGATGACCTCGTTTCAATTGATATTTTTGATAGTGAAGAAGCAAATTATTATTTAACCAAAGAGAGTACTGCTACATATACGCCTCCAGCAGTTACCTTGTTTGCAGAATTGGCAAAAGTTTGCTCAAAAGTAAAGGATATACTACAAACCGAGCAGGATACTCTTTTCAGTAAATTACCAAAGCTTCCTAGTCAATTCTATTCAACAGAAATAGCTACTAAGTTGAATGCATTAAATGACCAAACGAATGATAAATTCCTAGAGAGCTTTACTTTATGGTCTGAAAATGATCAACAGCAACTCAATAATTTGAATTTAAGGTTGAGTACAGATAATCCAACTGAACTTGCGAAGCAAAGAAGAAAAACAGCCTTACAAGTGAAGGAAATTATTAAAGCACTTGAAGGGGCACAACACTCGCTAAGCTCTTCAAATATCGAATTGCTTAGATTTCTTAAACAAGATGTAGTGCAAAAGCGCCAAGTTGCCTTAGATGCAGCAAAGAATATAGCTGGTGAATTAACTGGGGTAGGTGGTGATACTTGGCGAGCAATGTGGAGCGCTGCTAGAAAGTATTCTCAAGTGGTATATTCAGAACAAAAATTTCCAGTTACGGATGATGCAAAATGTTTACTTTGCCATCAAGAGCTTAATCTTGAGGCAAAAGAACGACTACAAAATTTTGAAAAATTTGTATGTAGTACTCTTGAACAAGATGCTGCAAATGCAGAAAAAACCTATAAAGCTAGCCTTGCCCAACTTCCTTTAGCTTTAACGGATCAACAAATAAGAACTCAATGTGAGGCTGCGGGAATCGGTACTGACGATTGGTTAAATTGTTTGGGGGGTATCTGGTTAAAAATTAAGAATAATAGTTTGGTTCTTAATGCTCATGAAGAGCAGGGGGTACTTAGCGATATTTCCGAAGTACAAAAAGTAATAGTTGATCTTAATGAATATACAGATCGATTAAATCGAGAGGCAAATCAATTTGATCAGGATGCTACAGAGTTTGATAGAGTTCTGGCTAATAAGCAAAAGTTAGAATTAGAAGCTAAGATGTGGGCCAGTCAGCAAGTTGAATCAATAAAGCAAGAAGTACTTAGATTAAGAAATCATAAGCAGTACGAGTTGTGGAAGTCACTAACAAATCCTAGACATATTTCCACTAAAGCCGCATCAATTTCTGAAAGAGCTATTACTGAAGCATATATTCGGCGTTTCAATGACGAATTACGATTATTGGGGGCACATCATTTAAAGGTTGAGTTAATAAAAGCGAGAACAGCGAGAGGGGAAGTTTTTCATAAAATTCAATTAAAGGGGGCAACTAATCAAAACTTACTACCAGAATCAGTTTTAAGTGAAGGGGAGCGTAGAATAATTTCTTTAGCAGCTTTCTTAGCAGATGTAGTCAATAAGCCTTATTTGGCTCCATTTATATTTGATGACCCAATTTCCTCCTTAGATCATGATTATGAATGGCATGTGGCCTCCCGTTTAGCAGATTTAGCCAAACAACGCCAAGTTATTATATTTACACATCGTCTATCACTTTTTGGCACAATGGAAGATGTATCTAAGAAAAATGGTGAACAATGGCATAAGGTCCATTTCTCGGCATTATGTATTGAGAGTTTTAATGGGAGTGTGGGACATCCTGCACATCAGCAAACTTGGAATTCTAATACAAAAACAGCTAATAATATTCTTCTAGATAGATTAAGGGATGCTTCTAAGATAGGCCAACAATCTGGAGTAGAAGTTTATCGACAATTAGCTCAAGCCATTTGTAGCGATTTTAGGAAATTATTAGAGAAAAGTGTTGAAGATGACTTATTGAATTCAATTGTAAGAAGACATCGTCGATCTATCACAACAGATAATAAAATACATTCTTTAGCATTGATTGAAAAAGATGATTGTATATTTATAGAACAATTGATGACTAAGTATTCATGCTTTGAACATAGTCAGTCAACAGAAATCCCAATACGTATTCCTGAAGAAAATGAGCTACGTTCAGATATTGAGAGTCTGATAAGATGGAGAAAAGAGCTTTCAGATAAGCGAAAAAGTGCTAGCTAGCAGTAATTGTTGTTTTTAAAAAAATTATGGATGGTGATACTCACTATCCATTTTTTATTATAACGGATATGTATTTTGTGACCCACTAAGTTATTTGATGTTTTCTTGAAAGGTTTATGATTTACACCAATTTTACGCCACAATATTTTTACATTAAACTAAATTATTGATAATAAATATTTAATTTTATTTGTATGTCCAATCCATCATCGGGGCAACCGAAATGCGAGGTTGTAAAGTTTGGATGGCACGTGTCATAACCCACCTGAATTGAAAAACAAAAGCACAAGACCGCGCATTATACGGGGTTTAAGTGAAAATCGACAGTATCCCCAACCCACATCCATTGGCATTAACTTTGTATTTATAACCATGAACAAAGCAGCGCAACCGTAGACGCTAAAGCGGAACTGCTCAGTATTTGTATGCGTAGCCGTTTTTTAGTATGTTGAAAAGATAAGGATAACGCAGCATAAGAGGGAGAATAAAATGTTGGTATTAGAAGAAATTTATCGCACTAAGAAAAATGAATTTTCAACGGCATTTAATTTACGCATGCAGCGCAGTTTAAGTTGGTGGAAAAAAGCCATTGAGTTTCATGATGATGTCGATATGCAATTTATGACAGCATGGGTGGCGTTGAGTGCCTTGTATGCGCAAGGTCAGACGGCAGAGCATACACAACAGACTTTGCAGCAATTTGTGCAGCGCATGTATCAAAAAGATGTCGATCAGCGCATGGCGAGAATCATTTGGGAAAAATATCCACAAAGTTTAGAGGTGTTGCTGACCAACCCTTATTTGTATCAAAGTTTTTGGGATTGGCGTAATCAAAAAATGACTGAAGCTGAATGGCGTGCAGATTATGAGGCAGAAAAACAGCAGATTATGCAGGCATTGCACATTCATGATTCGGTCACAATTTTGGCATGTTTGTTTAAGCGCTTATTGACGTTACAGCAGCAACTTTTACAAGGTGGTGCAACTTATAACAGTGCAATCAACCGCAAACAACTCAGCCATGCCAATACTTTATTGTGTGCGTTGATGCCGTGTTTTATCCAAATTTTATTGGAAAATTTAGAAAATGTGGAATTGAGTCAGCCATTTTACCCTGTGATGCAAATGTCTTAAGCGACTTGCTTGATTGTAATCGCAGCGTTTAAGGCATGGCGGTGTGTTGACGTTGATGCTGCCAGTCGAGTAGGGCAAAGCTCATTGCGGCGGTAACAAAACACAAACCAACTAGGCAACTCCATAACCATCCACCATGTTGCCATGCATAGATTCCCAAGGCAGAACCACAAGCACCGCCAGTAAAATAACTGGTCATATAAATTGAGTTAATCCGCGATTTGGCATCGGGGTGTAAACGGAAAATCACGTTTTGGTTGCTGCTGTGTACGGTGGCAAGCCCAAGGTTAATTAAGCCAAAACCAAGAATATAACTCCATAAGCTGAATTGTCCGTTGTATAGAAAGACCCAGCTAATTGCTAATAAAGCTAAACCACCCCAAGTCAGTGCTGTAACATAGCCGCGATCTGCAATTTTTCCCACATGTTTAGTCGAAAGAGCACCGAATACTCCCACCATTGCCACAATGCCCACCATAAAGTCGGCTAAGCCAAAACTGGATTTGAGTAATACTGCAATGGTAGAAAACAACACACTCATCGCTGCAAAAGCAAACGCACCGAGCAAGGCACGATAGACCAAACGACGTTCTTCTAAAATGAGTTTGCCCATAGACTGAAACACGGCCAAATAGCTGAGTTTGCTGGTTGAGATAAAGGGTAAGCGTGCTTTGAGGACTGCGGCAATGCATAGCATCAGCACGCCACTAATCAGGTAAATCACTTTCCAGTGGAATAAATTGGACAGCAAACCTGCCAAACTGGTCGAAAGTAAAATACCGACCAATAAACCGCTCATCAATAAACCAACCACTTCACCCATTTTTTCAGGTTTTACGGTCATGGTGGCAAAGGGAATTAAGACTTGTGCCGCCACAGAAAACAGCCCTGTGATAATCGTGCCAATCCATAGCATGCTTAAATTGCTGGAAAAGGCACATAAAAATAAGCCAATCGAGGCCAAAAACATCAATAGGGGAATGAATTTGGTTTTATTGACAATATCGCCCATAGGCACAATGAATAATAAACCCAGAGCATAAGACACTTGTGCAAAAGTCACCGTCAATGCCACTTGGGATTGCGGAATCTGGAAAGATTGATGAATCGAGTAAATCAGCGGTTGGCAATAATAATTCGCACCCGCGCATAGGCCACAGGCAATCGCCATCAACCAGAGCAGGGTTTTATCTTGGCTGATGTCGGGTGCAGTGTTCATAATTATCCTAAGGTCAATGGTAAAACGGGGTTGCAGTAGCTCAAAGATTGAATCCAATATTCAACTTCATTAGTGGCAGGATGTCGCCTTTAACTTAATGAGAGAACTTGTTTTTGGACAAGGTGATCATCATCACGCCTACAATATTGAGCATGCAGCCGAACCATTGTATGCCATTTAGATGTTCACCTAAAAATGCTGTGGCCAATAGAATCGTCAAGATGGGGCCAATTGAAGCAATCATGGCCGATTGTGCCGCACCTAAACGGGCGATACTGTGCGCCATGAGTAAGGTGGGCAAGACTGTGACAAATATCCCTAAAGCAATACCATAGCCTAGCACTTCTACAGGCAGTTGTTGCACCAGTCCCAGTGGATTCGGTGTGACCAAACTGTAATGCGTAAGCGTACCGATGCAGGCAATACTTAAAGCCAGACCTGTAAAATTCCAAGAGCCAAAATGCTGAATCAGGCTTTTGGTCAGCAATAAATAGCCTGCAAAACACACTGCACTGGCGAACACTAAACTACTGCCTAACCAAAAATACGTGTCATGCGGAGTATTGCTCTGTTCCTGTAACATCACAATCACTGTTCCGCCATAACTCAGAGCAATTGCAAACAGACTCAACCAGCTAAGTTTCTGCCGATACATCACACTCGAAGCCAAGACGGTGAGTGTTGGGTATAAAAACAGAATAATGCGTTCTAATGAGGCACTAATGAACATCAGCCCTAAAAAATCCAACCAACTGGAAAAATAATAGCCCATCAAACCTGCAAAGATCAGCAGCAGCCAATTGCGTGTAGAGATGTTGCGGCTGTGGTAGCGATTGAGCCAACAAATCAGTAGGAAGAAAGGCAGGGCACTTGCCATGCGCAAAGCCATGAGTACGGTTGCATCGACCAACGGTGAAAGTGCATAAGCTTGTTTAATAAAAATGGCTTTGGTACTAAACAAAAAGGCTGCAAATAAGGCAAAGATGGAGCCCCATTGTGTGGCGTTAAGTCTGATCATGAAAAATGCTGTCGAGCAAGGTGGATGCAAGAAAAGTGACACATGCCGCGCACACAAATACAAGTTGTATGATGGATAAAGACAGATGCGACTGCATGAATAAAGCTGTGTGCTGTATTTGAGTAAGCATAGCCGATTTTATGCAGATGGTCTGCTTGAGATGGCATAAATTTTGTGAAAAGTAGAGTAAATGAGCTTTGCACGATAATGGTGCAAATTAGCTAAAAATGTTGCAAAACAGAGAAAATCCATCATCAGACTAAATGACGCACAAAAAAAATGAAAAAAATAGCAGCACTTAACTTAGACCTGAGTTGAATAAATTCAAGCTTCTTTTAAAAGTTTTACTGTTTCAAATATTCGATTTTACTCATAAGGCAAAGGTAGGTTTTTCTAAGGTTTTCAGATGCGCAAAACACTTCTAAATTGAACCTTGTTGTGCGGTGTAAAAATTGTCAAAAAAGTCAATTTGGTGTTTAAGTTTTTGCTTTTAGCGCTTAAATGTATAGATATGCAATCTTTTAGCGCTAAGTCGGATTTTCCCAATTAAGTGAAATGCGTGTCAGAATGATCAATGCTTAATTCATTTAAATGTGGTCAACTGCAAGCTCAAAGCATCGCTTTTTTTCTTTTAGACACTTCAAATCGAAGTTTTGCTGAATAATTAGACTTATATTCAAGAAGCAAAACTTATCAATTATATCTCGCAACAATATTTTTATGAATCATCAGTTCAAAATATGGGTATTTATTAAATAAATATTGGGTGGTAATTTAAAAATGTTGCATTAGAATCCAAAAATTCAACAAAACTTATCCTGAGGGGAAAGCATCGTTATCCACGATGTTGACTTAAGAAAAACTAGCTTGAGGAACGCTCATGCAGATCGGAATTCCAACCGAAACTGTTGTCGGTGAAAATCGTGTCGCTGCGACGCCAGAAACAGTAAAGAAGTTGATTAGCGCGGGTCATAGCGTAGTCATTGAACGTGGTGCAGGCGTAAAAGCCGCTTATATCGACAGCGCTTATGAACAAGTAGGCGCGACCATGACAGATGATGCTTATCGCGGTAGCCAAATGATTTTGAAAGTTCGTGCCCCAAAGGGTGAAGAAATTCAAAAACTTGCACCGAACAGCACTGTGGTGGCGATGTTTGATCCTTACCGCAATACTGAATTAGACCAATTTGCTGCGGCTCAGGTGTCTGCATTTGCTTTAGAGCTTTTGCCACGTACCTTGTCGCGTGCGCAAAATATGGACGTGTTGTCATCACAAGCCAACTTGGCAGGTTATAAATCTGTGTTGTTGGCTGCAGCAGAATATCAACGCATGTTCCCAATGTTAATGACGGCAGCGGGTACTGTAAAACCTGCGCGTGTTGTGATCATGGGTGTGGGTGTTGCTGGTTTGCAAGCCATTGCAACAGCGAAGCGTTTAGGTGCTGTAGTCGAAGCAACTGACTTGCGTCCAACGGCAAAAGATCAGGTGGAATCTTTGGGTGGTAAGTGGTTAGACGTACCAATGTCTGAAGAAGAACAACAAAAAGCTGCTGATGCTGCCAAAAATGGTTATGGCTGGATGCCTGGTGAACAATACATTAAAGACCAAGCAGTGATTGTCGATAAAGCCGTTTCTAATGCGGATATCGTGATTACCACTGCGTTATTGCCGGGTCGTGATGCACCGCGTTTAATCAAAGCGGAAACTGTGGCAAAAATGAAGCCGGGTTCTGTGATTTTAGATATGGCAGTCGAAACGGGCGGTAACGTCGAAGGTTCACAATGCGGTGAAACTGTAGTGACTGCCAATGGTGTGAAAATTTTGGGTATTCCAAACATTCCATCGACTGTATCGACAGAAGCATCTGCACTATATGCGCGTAATGTGTTGAATTTTGTTGAAACATTATTTGATAACGACAAGAACTTCGCATTGAATCCTGAAGAAGAAATTCAGAAAGCGTTGCTGGTCACTCATAACGGTCAAGTGCTGTTAAAGCGTGGTTAAGGAGAATTCTCATGGTTGAAACAATTACGATTTTTGTCCTTGCCATCTTCGTAGGTTACTACGTGGTGTGGGGGGTAACACCTGCGTTACATACGCCATTAATGGCAGTAACCAATGCACTTTCTTCAATCATTATTGTCGGTGCGATGATTCAAACTGTTGGTCTACCAATCATGGGTGTAGAAGGCAGTGTCGATTTCCAAACCATTAATGTGGTGAGTGTACTGGGTGCGATTGCTGTGTTCTTGGCAAGCATCAATATTTTCGGTGGTTTTGCAGTGACTGCACGTATGCTGGAAATGTTCAAACCAAAAGCAAAGAAAAAAGAGGGCTAATGCATGGAATTTATTCGTGAATATGCAGACTGGTTCTATTTAATCGGGGCTGTGCTCTTTATCTTAACTTTACGTGGTTTGTCTGGGCCTAAAACTGCGATTGCGGGCAACCGTTACGGCATGATCGCAATGGCGATTGCAGTCTTGACTACATTCTTTGTGGCAGACAATCCAGTTGTGTGGATGATTCTGGCAGCTATGGCAGCAGGTGCGGTGGTGGGTATTGCCCGCGCACGTACGGTGCCAATGACTCAAATGCCTGAAACTGTAGCGTTAATGCACTCTTTAGTCGGTTTGGCTGCAGTTTTAATTGCGATTGCTGCGATTATTCATAACAACAAGTTAATCGAACTTGGTCCAGACTTGTTGGCTGCAAATGGCATTACTTTCCATGAAATGAGCAAAGTTCATTTATTTGAATTGTTTGTGGGCTGTTTCGTGGGGGCGATTACCTTTACTGCATCTGTTTTTGCATACGGTAAATTGGCGGCGAAGAAATGGGCAAAAACTATTTCGGGTGCATGGGTAAAACCTGTTCAGGCGTTAATTTTCCTTGCCATGCTCGGTTTTGGGATTCACTTCTTCCTGAGCGGCAACATGACTTCATTCTGGGCAATGACAGGTTTAGCATTGGCATTCGGTTGGGTATGGATTGCACCAGTGGGTGGTGGTGACATGCCAGTTGTGGTGTCATTGTTGAACTCGTTCTCAGGTTGGGCGGCAGCAGGTATTGGTTTCACACTTGAAAACAACATGCTGATTGTTGCAGGCTCATTGGTCGGTTCTTCAGGTGCGATTCTGTCTTACATCATGTGTAAAGCCATGAACCGTTCAATCATCAACGTATTGTTTGGTGGTGCGATGGGCGGTGCAGCAGCACCAACGGCAGCAGCGGGTGCACAAGTGCAACGTAACTACCGTTCAGGTTCTGCAGATGATGCTGGCTTCTTGATGTCAAATGCAGACAGCGTGGTGATTGTACCGGGCTATGGTATGGCGCAAGGTCGTGCACAGAATGCAGTCAAAGAATTGGCCAACTTGTTAAAAGAGCAAGGTGTAACTGTGCGTTTTGCGATTCACCCAGTGGCAGGTCGTATGCCGGGTCACATGAACGTATTGCTTGCAGAAGCTGACGTACCGTATGAAGACATCTTAGAAATGGACGAAATCAACTCAGATTTCCCTGCAACAGATGTGGTGTTGGTGATTGGTGCAAATGACGTAGTTAACCCTGCGGCAAAAGACGATCCAAACTCGCCAATTTACGGCATGCCAATTCTTGAAGCGCATAAAGCACGTACCATTATGGTCATCAAGCGCTCAATGGCAACAGGTTATGCGGGTCTAGACAACGACTTGTTCTATAACGACAAGACCATGATGATTTTTGGTGATGCCAAGAAAGTTGTGGAAGATATGACTAAATCAATCAACGGTACAGGTCACTAAGACACTGTTCCTAGAGATGAAACCGCCTTCGGGCGGTTTTTTTATGGCTGATGTAAAGTGGTTAATTGAGATCAGGCAGATTGAGTTCGGGCGAGTTTTATAGGATTGGTTTGAAGCAATGTATTGGGTAGGGGATGATATAAACCAATATTTGGTGGGTAGATTAATGCGATATAAAAATGATTAGGGATATGAGCTTCAAAAGATCTGCATTAAAAAAGCGACTTATTTGAAAGTCGCTTATTGTGTATCTTTAAGGCTGCTCAAGTGAGCTGTTGTATTAAGCAACAGACTCAGGCGTAGTGCGCCATAAGCTTTCTAGGTCGTAGAATTTACGCGCTGTTGGTAGCATGATGTGAACCACTACCATACCAAGATCGACCAAGATCCATTCTGCATCACGTTCACCTTCAATACCAATTGGGCGGAAGCCTGCTTTGCGCGCTTCTTCGGCAACATTGTCGGCAAGAGATTTTACGTGGCGAGTTGATGTACCGCTAGCAATCACAATGGCATCTGAAACATTGCTGATGCTGCTGACATCAAGTTCAACAATTTCTTTGGCTTTTACATCAAGGAGAGCTTCATGTACAACTTTAAGACAAGTTTGTACGTCATGCTTTTGGGTATTCATTGCAAGATCGTGAGAATTAGAAGCGCCGGGCGATGGTTCTAAATTCATGGGGTGTATAATTTCCTAAAATTATTCATCGTCTAATATAGCTGTTTTAGCCTGAAATTTCAAATCGGTTTAATTTTAACCACTTTGATTTGAGGGAAAGTATTTGTCTTTCCATGCAAATGATTGATTTGACGCAAGACTTGGGCGGTATTCTGCAGCGATATAGCCTGAATAAGCACTGTGCTGTAACCATTTGAAAATAGTAGTATAGTCTAGCTCGCCTGAATCGGGTTCATGGCGTCCTGGATTGTCGGCAAACTGGATATGACCAATATCCTGAATGTTTTCTTGCAATGCGCTCAGCACATCTTCACCCATCATCGCCATGTGATAACAGTCGTATTGCATTTTAAGAGCAGGATGTTTGACTGCTTCTAGCATCTCTTGAGCTTGCGCAATATTTTGTACTAAAAAGCGTGGCATGTCGGTGCCATTAATCATTTCAAAGACAGGCTGAATATGATGTTGAGTGAGCATCGAGCAGGCCAGTTTTAGGTTTTCTGCCAGTGTGTTTAAGCAAGGCAGTAAATCGGCATCGACAGGTTGTTTGCCTGCCAAAATATTGACGCTAGGGACATTTAATGCCGTGGCATAGCGGATGGCTAACTCTAAGGCATGATGAAATTCAATCTCTTTTCCGGGTACGCCCGCCAAACCATTGCCGCCTTGCATGAGGTCACCCGCAGGGACATTGATTAAACACAGGCTGAGTTGGTGGAGTGTGAGTTGGGTTTGAATCTGCTCAATACTCAGCTCATAGGGAAATTGAATTTCAACATGCTGAAAACCATGTTCGCGTGCAAGGGCAAAGCGTTCAATTAAAGGCACTTCGGTAAAAATCATCGACAGATTAACCGCCAGTTTAGACATGCAGGTGCTCCTTGCAGGCAAAGGTTGGATCAGGAATCAAGCCGATTAAGCTTCGACCTGATGAATAATGGTGGCTAAATCTGCTTCTGCAAAACCCTTGGCTTGATGGGCTTGCAGTTGTGAAAGGGCTTTTTCTGCCACAGGAATCTGTAACTGAAATTGCGCTGCCAGTTGTAAGGCATTGTTTAAATCTTTAGACAGGGTTTGGACTTTCCATTGCACAGGCTCAAAACTGTGAGTTGCCATGCGTGGCGTTAAAATCTGAAACGGTTTCGAGTCGGCAAAACCACCCGCCAAAGCAGGTGCAAGTAAACGGGTGTCTACGCCTGCCTGTCCTGCTAAGGCAACAGCTTCGGCAATTAGGGTGCTGTTGGCAGCAACAATCAGTTGGTTGCAGATTTTAGTGGCTTGTCCTGTGCCTGTTTCGCCCATACGGGTCACACGTTGTGACAGCACATCATAAATCGGGCTTAATTTTTCGATGGTGTTTGCATCACCCCCTGCAAAAATCACCAAACTACCTTGTTCGGCTCCCGCAGTGCCTCCCGATACAGGTGAGTCAATCCATGTGACCTGTTTGAGGTTGGCTTGCTGCGCTAGCTTTTGGGTTTGATCTACAGACAAACTGGAAAAATCGACAATGACTTGTTGAGCAGTCAAAAAAGGCTCAATTTGATCTAATACAGCTTGGACGGCATGATCATCGGCAAGGCAACTCAAGATCACTGGATATTGTTCGATCTCGCTCAATTGCAGCGGTTTTGCCCCCAGACTGAGCACAGATTCGCAAGCCGCAGGGCTACGATTCCACACCGCGACCTCAAAACCTGCCTGAACTAAGCGGGTTGCCATGCGCGTACCCATGAGTCCCATACCTAAAAAAGCGATTTTTGTGTCACGATCAAAATGCATAGCGCTGATTCTCCGTTTTTGCCTACAGTACAAGTCTGGCTTGAAATGTCAATTTAGCCTTTGGTCAAAGTCTGTTGTGTTTGAACTGAATCAAAACTGACGCGGTGCAAAGGTCACTTCAGGGTTCTTGTCCTTTTTACGTGCCAGTTGGCTATTTTTACCCAGCAATAATTTTAATTGCCAAATTTTTTCTAAACGTAAAGATTTATTTGGCGCATGTTCCATAGCATCCAGCACTTGTTTGGCTGCAGCCAATGCATCTGGGGAGCGTTGTGCAATTTCTTCAGCAAGGGCTTGTGCTTTTTGTAAGGGGGTTGCATCTAAATGCGTGACCAAACCAATTTCTTTGGCATAGTTGGCATCAAAAATACGCGCAGTTAAAGTCAGCTCTTTGGCAAGGTCTAGACCGATTAAACCTTTTAAAGAACGGCTTAGCCCCATATCAGGCACTAAGCCCCAACGGCTTTCCATAATCGACATTTGTGTGTCAGGATGCGCGATACGAATATCTGCGGCCAAGGCCAATTGCATCCCTGCACCAAAACAATACCCTTCAATTGCAGCAATTACAGGTACAGGCAATTGTTGCCAAACGAGAAATGCTTTTTGAAACAGGCTTTGCCCCGGCTTAATTAACTCCCAAGCCGCAAATGCACGGTTTTGTGGATTGTTGAGGTCGGCCAAGTCAATGCCTGCACTAAATACCTTTGCTTCGCCTGTTAAAATCACACAACGTAAGCTGCGGTCTTTTTTAAGTTTTTCGGCAGTCCGCACCAATTCTTTAAGTAGGGCAAAACTCATGGCATTGCGTTTGTCTGGGCGGTTCAGGGAAACTGTGGCGATGCCGTTATTTTTTTCGATACGAAGTAAGGTCATGATGTGAGCTCTTGTTTTTACTGGGCAAAGCATAACATGGGCAGCAGTGCGATAAATGACAGCAGAGTCACGGCAAAGCCTTGCGACCTTGCCTTTGATTACGTGACTTTTTTTTGTGAATAGTGCTGGGTGAGTCGTGCTTACAAACTGTATCTTCTCGTTGAGGCGTTCGCGGTGAATGTCACTTAGATGTTGGCTAACTTACCGCATTGTGTTTGGTAAAAATGTGTTCTGCCGCATGTTCAACTTGCTGTATACAGGTTTGTAATTCCTGATAACGGTTTAAGACCTCTTGCACAAATAGATCATCGGCTTTACGACGTTCTTTACGTAAGGTCGAAACAAACTGTTCAAATGAGCCTGTTACTTCTTGCAGGTTCGGTGTGCCAACATAGCGGGTCGCACCATACAGACGATGCAACACATGCTCGAGTTGTGGGAAATCTTCCAGTTCAATCAGCTGTTCAATTTCATGTAATTCTGTGGCAAAGCTATCCACTAGCATTTTCAGTAAATCCACTGCAAGGTCTTCTTTGTTGGCTGCCAGCATTAGGCTTTGTTGCCAATCCAACACCTGTGGATCTAGCGCTTCAATCACAATGGCTTTATCGACTGCAGGTGGCTTATTAAAACTTTGCGTGGTCCAATGGGTTAAAATTTGGATGATTTGTTCAATCTGAATTGGTTTGGTGACATAGTCATCCATACCGACTTTGAGTAATTTTTGCTTTTCATCGGCAAGAGCATGCGCGGTGAGGGCAATAATAGGTAAGCGTTTGTGATTTTCCAAAGTCGATTCTAAAGAACGAATCGCACGGGTGGTATCTACCCCCGACATCACAGGCATTTGAATATCCATAAAGATCAGGTCAAATGGTTGCTGTCCCTGCTCAATGCGTTGCTGCAAAATCCCCAAAGCTTCCTGACCACTTTGCGCTTTGGTGGTGGTCACATTCAGTTCGCCCAACAAGGCTTCGAGTACAATCAGGTTTGGTAGATGGTCATCCACCGCTAAAACGTGCAGGCCTTTACCATCAAATGATGCAGACTCCTGTTCATCAAAACTGTTTTCATTGTTGAGTAAGTCAATTAAGGCTGAACGACTGAGCGGTTGATACAAAGCGCGCGCACGATATTCATTTAACAGACTTGGGTCTAGCGCCATTTGATAGCCATACACTGCCAAGTTACCTTGATAACGGGTACGAATTTCTTTTAATAAAGCTTCGGTGTCGCCACTATGATCAACAATCAACCAAGTATTGTCTTGCAGGTCGGATACATCTTTTAAGCGGCTAAATAAATCTAAAATTGAAGCGGCTTCAATATGTCGCACCGCATAATTTTCAAGATAATGACGCAAGACATTCGCTGTGGCAGGGTGCGCCAAATACGACACCACCTGAATCTCTTTAAAGTTTGGATGCTGCTGTGCATGCGCTTCATCTACCGCAAACATGGCAGTAAACCAGAAGGTCGAGCCTTTTTCGGTTGGGGCGCGTTCCTGGTTGTCTTCAAAGCCAATTTGACCTTGCATCAAATGCACCAACTGTTTGGAAATGGCCAAACCTAAACCTGTACCACCAAATTGACGCGTGACCGAAGTATCACCTTGAGAGAAAGACTCAAACAATTTTTTACGGTCTGTACCGCTTAAGCCAATGCCACTGTCTTGGACGCTAAAGTGAATTAAGCATTGTCCAATATCGTCATGTTCTACCCGCGCCCGTACAATAATTTCACCATCGGGGGTGAATTTAATCGCATTGGAAATTAAATTGGTTAAAATTTGCTTGAAACGTAAAGCATCGCCCAGCACATATTGCGGCACGTTATCGGCAAAATAAAAGGCCATGTTGATGTGCTTTTGCGCAGCCAAAGGCGAGAGCATATCCATTACATCAAAAATGGCTTCTTCTAAATCAAAGGGTGCGGTATCCAGCTCCAGTTTGCCTGCATCAATTTTAGAAAAATCCAATACGTCATTAATGAGTGCTAAAAGATGCGCCGATGATTTACGAATAGTCTGTAAATACAAATTCTGCTCATTGCTTAGATTTTCTTGACGCAATAACAGGTGAATAAAGCCATCAATACTGTTTAACGGTGTTCTGAGTTCGTGGCTGATGTTAGCTAAAAATACCGATTTAGACTGGTTGGCAGAAATCGCTTGGTCACGTGCCTGACGATAAGTGATGTTTTGCACTTCCAAAGTATCGAGGGTGCGGCGCAAGTCATCTTCAGTTTGTTCGGTATGTTCTTTGAGTTCTAAAAAGCTGAAATGCAGGCGTTTTACCACATTGGCAATATCCCGCTGCAATAAGCGTAATTCGCCAGTGCTGTTAATGACCATGTGTTGATCGAGCGTATCGGCATTCAGGCGTTGTAGCTGCATGCGGATTTCATACATGGGTGCAATCCAGCGTCGTGAATAGAAATTCAGACACAGCAACAACAACAACAGGGTCAGCAAGCCTGTGGCAATTAATACAATCATGACCCGATAACGGGCAATTTGTAATGGCTGATTGTCCAGTTCAATCAGCAACCATGCAGGACGGTTGATGTCTTGCTGAATTTGCATGCCATACACATGATTATTTTTATACAGAATTGGGCCAAAAAAATCGGCATTTTTAGGGAATTTGGGCCATTCGGCTTGGTCTTGAAAGCCCATGCTTAAACGGCGTGTACCAGAAGCATCAATCAGTGCAGTACGAATCAAGTGCTTTTCGTTCATCATGTATTGCATAAAAGTACGTGCTTCTTCGTACTTCCACGGAAAGCTAGCCAGTTGATGCAAAGCTGCTTCAGATGGCAACTCAAAACGGGTCAAAATCGCAATTGCCATTTGTCGCTGCTGTGCTTTTGCGGCATTCGAGGTTTCAGATAAAACTAGCATCGTGCCGACGCATGCCAAAACCATAATTGGCACAAAAATAAGTGCAATCAGCTGTCCATAAGCATGATTTAAATGTAAGCGCTTAAATAACTTTTTATTGATATTTGACATGGTTAACGCAGTTTAATCCCTATGTTTGGCAGTTTAGCATGCTTTATCAAATGGAGCGTAAAACTCAGTCCTTCAGGTCAGAGATATAAGCGACACGACATGAAGTGTCGTTTGATTTAACTAAGGACTATTTTCCTTGAGTTTTGATTGTTAATATAAGTACATGAAAACCCTTAAATTACGTATAAAAGACAAACATTGCAAGGTGTTAGACCAACTAGCATCAGAAGTGAACTTCGTCTGGAATTATGTCAATGATTTAGGGTTTAGGCATTTGAAGCGGAAAGGTGAATTTCTCTCTGCTTTTGATATTGCCAAATATACGAAAGGCACATCCAAAGAATGTAATTTACATAGTCAAACCATTCAGGCTGTAACTGAAGAATTAGTCACCCGAAGAAAGCAATTTAAAAAGGCAAAGCTGAAATGGCGTGTCAGCAATAAAAAATCAGCAAGGCGCTCTTTGGGATGGGTTCCCTTTAAAAAGGTGGCTATCAAATATGCCACTGGATATGTCCAGTATGGAAAACACCAATTTAAGCTTTGGGATAGCTACGGTTTAAGCAAATACACGTTAAAAACAGGTTTATTTGTAGAGGATAGCCGTGGGCGTTGGTATGTATGTCTTGTTGTTTAATCGCCTAAGCAAGATAAATCGACAGCAACCAAATCGATTGGTATTGATCTAGGCTTAAAAGATATTGCCACCTGTTCTGATGGCACTGTAATTTCAAATCCAAAATTCTATCGAAAATATGAGCAGAAATTAGGTATTGCTCAGAGAGCCAGGAATAAGAAGCGTGTTCGTGCATTACACGCCAAGATTGCAAATAGTCGAAAAGATCATTTGCATAAAGCAAGCACCAAGCTTGTGAATGAAAATGCATTGATTATTGTAGGTGACTTGAGTGCTAAAAAATTAGTAAAAACCAAAATGGCAAAATCTGTTTTGGATACAGGATTTTCGGCACTAAAAACAATGCTCAAGTATAAATGCGAGAACGCAGGCGTATTGTTTGAAGAAGTCCAAGAAGCCTATACCACCCAAATCTGTTCGTGCTGCGGTGAGATCACCTCAAGTAGTCCCAAAGGTAGGACAGATCTTGGAATAAGAGAATGGGAGTGCATGAGCTGTGGTACAGTTCATGATCGAGATATAAACTCAGCTCTAAACATTCTTGCGCTTGGGCATAAGCGTCTAGCTGTAGGAATCACCCTCTTTTAAGGGGGGGAGGATGTCAATTCTCCTGACTGTGTTTTCATCTGTTTGGTGCGAGTGGTTCAGCTGCATCTCGCAATCAATCGGTGTGCATTTTTTTGCATCCATCCCGCAAAAGACAACCTGAAACTGTGTTCATCTTGCCTAGAATTGTGTAGGCGGTAAGTGATGCATAAATTGTCGGCAGACTATTGCTGTTTTGATAAAAAGCCTGTGAAAAACGTGCAGGAAGGTGCAAATTTTCATACAATAAGCCCACCTTGATATTGGTGCAGAGCATGCTTGATACCCAACCAGATTTCCAGAGTGATGAATTTTTGTTAGATCATTATGTGGGCAAAACCCCATTAGTGCGTTTGCAGCGTTTGGCAAGTCATACGCAGGCAACGGTTTTGGCAAAACTGGAAGGCAATAACCCTGCGGGTTCTGTTAAAGATCGTCCTGCCTACAACATGATTATGCAGGCAGAAAAACGCGGTGAAATTCAACCGGGCGATACTTTAATTGAGGCAACCAGTGGCAATACCGGCATTGCTTTGGCGATGGTTGCAGCTATGCGTGGCTATAAAATGCAGCTGATCATGCCTGACAATATGAGCCAAGAACGTAAAGATGCCATGCGTGCCTATGGTGCAGAATTGATTGAAGTGACTAAAGCACAAGGCATGGAAGGCGCGCGCGATTTGGCTTTGCAAATGCAACGCGAAGGCAAAGGCTTGGTGCTGAACCAATTTGGTAACCCAGATAATGTTGAAGCACATTACCTGACCACAGGGCCTGAAATTTGGCAGCAAACGGGCGGTAAAATTACCCACTTTGTCAGCTCTATGGGCACAACAGGCACCATTATGGGGGTGTCTAAATACTTAAAAGAACAAAATCCAGAGATTCAAATTATTGGTTTACAACCTTCAGATGGTTCAAGTATTGCAGGGATTCGCCGTTGGCCTGAAGCATATTTACCAACCATTTTTGACCGTAGTCGTGTTGATCGTATTATTGATATTCCGCAAATTGAAGCGGAAAAAACCATGCGTAAACTGGCGCAAAAAGAAGGCATCAGCGCAGGCACATCATCGGGCGGTGCGGTATGGGCAGCTTTAAAAATTGCCGAAGAAAATCCAGATGCAGTGATTGTTTGTATTGTTTGTGACCGTGGTGATCGTTATTTATCGACAGGTTTGTTCTCTGTTCAAGATACTGAATTGTGATATTCATTTTTCTATCACCCATTGAGTAAGATTTTATGCGTTTACCTGTGCTGATTTTCGATATAGAAACCGTTACCGATTTGAAGTCAGGCGCGCATTTATATCAACTCGATTTACCCGAAGCAGAGCTTGAACAAGCATTAATGAAGTTGCGTCGCCAAGAGGCAGGAACCGATTTTCAGCGTTTGCCTTTGCATGAAATTGTGTGTATTTCAGGCTTGTGGATTGATGAACACGGCATGAAGCTGTTTTCCTTTAGCCGTGAACACGACAGCGAAGCGACAATGCTGAAAAAGTTTTTGTCTATTTTTGATAAGCGTCATCCGACTTTGGTCAGTTGGAACGGTTCGCAGTTTGACTTGCCAGTGATTTTATTCCGCGCCATGTATCACGGGCTGTCTGCACCAAGTTTATTTGATCAGGGCGAGATTGATCAGCAAAAGCGCTATAACAATTATCAAAACCGTTACCATCAGCGTCATGTCGATTTAATGGATGTGATGGCAATGTTTAATGGTCGTCATTTTCAAAAGTTGGATGACATTGCGTATTTGCTAGGTTTTCCGGGTAAACGTGTAGATGCGGGCTATCATGTTCCTGCATTTATGCAAAGCGGCGAATGGTCAAGGCTGACGCGTTATTGTGAAGGCGATGTCTTAAATACTTGGTTGATTTATTTGCGTTGGCTGCTGCTCAAAGGGCAATTGCTGCTTGAAGAGCATACTTTATGGGTACAGCATACCATTCAATATTTGCATACTCAGCCGCAGCATGCAGACTTTTTAAGCGTGTGGCAGCACAGTTCGCAGCAAACTGAATTTACCCGTACAGATTTTCCTGAACAAAGTGTCACCACGCCTTCAAATGAATCCGTGATGCCTTTTCAATCTTCCCCATCTTCCGATATTTAGACTGATATGAAACATCGCAGTAAAAACCGTACCACGCAGCAGGCTGAATATTGCTTTCAGGTGGAATCGTTGTCACATGAAGGGCGCGGGATTGCACACTACACAGCTCAGTCGGGTCATCCAGCCGAGAAGCAGGGGAAAACAGTTTTTATAGAGGGCGCATTGCCTGGTGAAACAGTACGCGCCAAAATTACGCATAGTAACAAACGCTTAGAAGAAGCCGAGTGTCTAGAAGTGCTGGGTGAGCCTTCGACATTACGGGTTACGCCACAATGTCCACATTATCAGCGTTGCGGTGGTTGTAGCATGCAGCATATTCAGTTGGATGAGCAGATTCATCTCAAACAACAGGTGTTGCAGTCGCATCTGCAACATTTTGCGCAAATTCAGCCTGAAGAATGGTTAGCGCCTTTGCGTTCACAGCGTGAAGATTATCGCCGCAAAGCCCGTGTTGGGGTGCGTTATATTGCCAGTCAAGACAAATTGGTGGTCGGTTTTCGTGAGCGCAATAGCAATAAACTGACCTCAATTGACCGCTGTATGGTGTTGGATCAGGCATTTGGTTCGTTAACACGAATCAAGCAGCTACTCCAAAGTCTAACAGGCAAGGCCCATATTGGTCATATAGAATTGGCGATGGGAGATCAAGAGATTGCTTTGGTGGTGCGGCATACAGAACAACTATCTGCAGCCGATATCAACCAGTTACAGCAGTTTGCGTTACAGAAACACTGGCAATTGTATTTGCAGCCTGAAGGCCCAGACAGTTTGCATCGGGTTGATGATCCGCACGCAGCAATGCGTTTGCATTATCGTTTAGATGATTTTGATGTGAATTTTGGCTTTCATCCCCAAGACTTTACCCAAGTCAATTCTACAATTAATCCACAAATGGTTAAGCTGGCATGTGATTTGCTTAACTTAAAATCAGGTGATCGGGTGCTTGATCTGTTTTGTGGATTAGGCAACTTTTCATTGCCGCTTGCACGTTGTGTAGGTGCAACAGGAAAGGTGGTTGCTGTAGAGGGTTCAGAGCAAATGGTGCAGCGTGGTGCAGAAAATGCACAGCGCAATGATTTAGATCATGTTAGGTTTTATTCACAAGATTTAACAAAAGATTTTTCGCATCATTCTTGGGCAAATCAAGGATTTGAGGCATTATTAATTGACCCTCCGCGCTCAGGTGCAGAGGAGGTGATGCATTATGTGCCCAAATTTGGTGCAGATAGAATCGTTTATGTGTCGTGTAATCCAGCCACACTCGCAAGGGATGCAGGTGTATTGGTCAAGCAGGGCTATCAATTGAAAAAAGCAGGTGTGATGGACATGTTTACCCATACGGGTCACGTTGAATCCATTGCCTTGTTTCAGAAAGAAAAGCAAATAAACGATTTATAATATGAAGTACATAGAGGTAGGAGAAGGGTATGGTCACAGTACGTGAACAACTTCCTGGACGTTTAAATGAACTGTCTGAGGAAACGACTGTAGAACATGCCGAACAAGCACGACAAGATTTGGCAGAATGGCTAGATCGGGTACGTGATATTTATGATGGGGCGGCACTTGAACAATTAGAACACGTAGCCAATTACACCCTGAAAAAAGAGTTGGAAACTACAGTCAGTCATCGTTCCAATACTTTATATACTGGTATTGAGATGGCAGATATTTTGGCGCACTTGCATGTCGATGAAGACACCTTGTCGGCAGCTATGCTGTACCGTGGTGTGCGTGAAAATGTGATTCATTTAGATGAAGTACGTGAAGAATTTGGTGAAGCGGTATATGGCTTGATCAAAGGCACTTTATCTATGGGTAAACTGTCTGAACTGATTGAAAAAAATAAACGTCTGGAAGATCACTTTAATAACAATCAGCGTGAGCATTTAACAGGCATTTATAAAATGCTGATTTCCATGACGGAAGATGTGCGTGTTGTGCTGATTAAACTGGCAGAGCGTACCTATTCTTTACGTGAGCTAGCTACAGCTTCAAAAGAACGTCAGGAACGTGTTGCACGTGAAATTCTAACCATCTATTCGCCATTGGCACACCGTTTGGGTATTGCTCAACTGAAATGGGAGCTTGAAGACTTAGCTTTCCGTTATTTAGCACCAGATCGTTATAAAGAAATTGCCACACTACTTAATGAAAAGCGTTTAGAGCGTGAAAATTATATTCAAAGTGTGATTTCACAATTGCGTACAGAATTGGGCAACAACGGTATTCATGCTGAAATTAGTGGTCGGGTTAAACACATTTATTCGATTTATCGAAAAATGAAAAGTAAGAACCTGAGCTTTGATCAGTTATATGACATTCGTGCTGTACGGGTCTTGGTCAAAACCATTCCTGAGTGCTATCACTCATTGGGTATTGTGCATCAATTGTGGCGACATATTCCGCATCAGTTTGATGACTACATTACCAATCCGAAAGCCAATGGTTATCGCTCTTTACATACCGCAGTGATTGCAGAAAACAAATCACTGGAAGTGCAAATTCGTACCATGGATATGCACGAAGAAGCCGAGTTGGGGGTGTGTTCACACTTCAACTATAAAGAAGGCTCTAAGGCGACGGACCATTCGTTTAATCATCGTCTACATTCTTTACGTTCAGTGTTGGAACATTATCAGGAACGTAATGATGCCAGCGCACATAAAGATGATGATTCTGAAAACTTTGAGCAAATCCAAGAGTTTGAAGATTTTGAAAAAATTTATGTGTTCAGCCGTGATGGTGACATTAAAGAGTTGCCACGTGGCTCGACCGTACTGGATTTTGCTTACCATGTGCATACCGAAGTGGGTAACAAATGTTATGCCGCACGGGTGAACCAGCGTTATGTGCCGCTGACCTATACCCTAAAAACAGGTGAGCAGGTCGAAATTCTGACCAAAAAAGACCGTGAGCCAAACCGTGATTGGTTGGTACACTCTTTGGGTTATATCAAAACAGCACGTGCACGAGATAAGTTACGCCACTGGTTTAGACAGCAAGACCGCAGTAAAAATCTGGAAGTTGGGCGTGAAGTACTGAATAAAGAATTATCACGTTTGGCAATTCACCCGAAAAGTATTGATTTGAATGATTACTGTAATCATTTCAATGTCAAAACAGGTGAAGACATTTTGATTGGTTTGGTGAATGGCGATATTGGTCTGCATGCCTTAATCAATCAGGTTAACCGCCACATGCACTTGGATCAGGATGAGCCTGAGCTGGTGCTGAAACCAACGTTGAATCCACGCGCCAGCCACACACTTTCTGCACATGGTATTTTGATTGATGGTTTGGATAACGTCGAGTTGCACATTGCACAATGTTGTCAGCCTGTACATGGCGAGGCCATTGCGGGATATATCACCCTGAACCGTGGCGTGAGTATTCATAAAGTGGCGTGTTCGGACTATGTGCGTATGATTGGCAACGAACCTGAACGTGCGGTAGAAGCCGATTGGGAAATGCAGCCAACCCGTGGTCAAAGCGTGCAAATTGTGGTGGAAGCCTATGACCGCCGTGGTTTGCTCAAAGACTTAACCCAAGTGATTTTTGCCGATCAAATTAACATTCGTCAGGTGAATACTATTTCTGAAAGTGATGGTATCGCCAATATGAAATTGTTAATTGAGGTTAAAGGCTTGGCGCAACTTTCTCGTTTGTTGGCACGTTTAGAGCAGCAACCAGGGATTATCAGCGCACGTCGTTTGGTGCAAGGCAGCTAAGCGAGCACGCTTTAAAAAACCAGCATGTTTGCTGGTTTTTTTCTATCGTATTTCAGCCAAAATGGAGAAGGGCGGATGAATAAAACACCTAAAAAAATTTGTGTGAATGTTAGCCGCATTCAGCAGATTTTTAGTCCCGATCCAAGTGCTGTACGCAGTGAACAGATTCAACAGCAAAAACAGGCGATTTATCGGCATCGGAATCAATTGTTGTCTGGATACTTGGCACAAGATATTCAAAACAGCGATATTGAGCGTAACCTACATGGTAAACCATTTTTGACAGCATTCCCTCAATTGCAGTTTAACCATAGCCATAGCCGTCAACATTACGCTTTGGCAAGCAGCTTACAGGTGCAAGATCTAGGTATAGATGTTGAAGACTTAGAACGTAAGGTACGTTTTGATGCTTTGGCACAGCATGCGTTTCATCCCAATGAACTCAAATACTGGCAAGATTTGGAACACGATGCTGACTATTGGTTTCGAGTTTGGACCACCAAAGAAGCTGTGCTAAAAGCTTCGGGTTTAGGCATTCGTTTAAGTCTCAATGAGCTGGATACCCGTATGCATCCCAATGCACAGGGCGGCATTTGTCATCATCCACAGATTGGGCATTTTGCCTATCAAAACTTTCGTTTAGCAGATTGTATGCTGACCGTGGCATGGCGAGCAGCACCATCTTGCGCAGGCTTTCAATTTCCACAGATTCATATTATTCAGCATTAACATCGCAACGTCAGCGTAAATATTGCAATGCTAAGGCACAAAAAAGCCTATCCGAAGATAGGCTTGAATGTTGGTGTTAGCAGAAATGCATTATGGAATTTCTTGCTCTTCACCTTCAAATTCAGGTTTGACTTGAACAATAAAGTCCTGACGGTTCAGACCGCGCCATACGGCAAAGGCTGTACCAATATAAATAGATGAATATGTTCCGACAAATACACCCACAAACATCGCAATCGAGAACCATTTCAGACCATCACCACCCATGAGCATCATCGCGACTACAACCAATAATAGGGTCATAGAGGTGTGAATGGTACGACGTAAAGTTTCTGTCAGTGCAATGTTCACTACTTCAAGCGGTGTTGCACCACGGATTTTACGGAAGTTTTCACGAATACGGTCAGATACAACAATGTTATCGTTAAGTGAGAAGCCAATAATTGCCAATAACGCTGCCAATACAGTCAGGTCAAATGGCCATTGCATCATGGCAAAAATACCCAGTGTCACAATAATATCGTGGAACAATGACAGTACCGCACCCATTGCCAGTTTGAATTCAAAGCGAATGGTGACGTAAACCAGCATCAATAATAGCGCTAAAGCGACAGCGCCCGCAGAACGGACATATAGCTCATTACCGACTTGACCACCCACCACATCAACTTTAGGAACTGTTGCTGCATTATTTGGCAACTGTACCGCAGCGGTAATCGCTTTGGTTAGGTCTTCGGCTTCTACATCGTCTTGCACAGGCATACGCACCATGAGGTCGCGGTCAGAGCCCAGTGTTTGTACCACAGGGTCATTGAAGCCTGCTTTGATTAAAGCATTAGATACATCAGTCGCTTTGACAGGGTTACTATAATTAAGTTCTGCCGCAATACCCCCAGTAAAGTCCAAACCTAAGTTTAAACCTTTGGTGGCAATGAAGAAGATACTGGCAACCGTTAATAGAATAGAAAGCAATGCCGCAGGCAAAGCAATCTTCATAAACGGAATCACGCGCTCATCATCAGGGCGGCCATATTTTTTTGAAGGCAGTTGAGTATTCTCAGTCATCAGTGATCTCCTTAAATGCTCAACTTTTTCAAGTTACGTTTTTTGCCGTAGATGATTTGTACAATTGCACGGGTCACTGTAATTGCAGTAAACATCGAGCAGACAATACCAATCATGAGCGTCACAGCAAAGCCTTTGATTGGACCTGTACCAATCGCAAACAGAATGAATGCCACCAAGAATGTGGTTAAGTTCGAGTCGAAAATAGTGTTATACGCTCGGTCATAACCCGCCACAATGGCTTGTTTGGGCGAGGCCCCCCACTTAATTTCTTCTCGTATTCGCTCACAAATCAAGACGTTGGCATCCACCGCCATACCAATGGTGATGACGATACCCGCAATACCCGGCAAGGTGAGTGATGCACCAATCCAAGACATGACGGTTAAAATCATGGCTAAGTTAAACACTAAAGCGAAGTTGGCAATTAAACCAAACAGACGGAAGAACACCACCATCCAGATTGCAACCAAAATGAAGCCAATCTGAGTCGACAATACGCCTTTATCAATGTTTTCTTGACCCAAGCTTGGACCAATCACACGTTCTTCGACAAAGTACATTGGCGCTGCCAAGGCACCTGCACGAAGCATTAAGGCCAATTCAGAGGCTTCTTGTGGGGAATCTAGACCTGTAATACGGAACTGCGAACCCAATACCGCCTGAATGGTTGCAGCATTAATGACGACAGATTCGGTATATGGGGTGCGTACTTCAGTTTGTGTGCCAGTTTCATCGGTCACATAGCTAATACGTTGTTTGTTTTCAATAAACAATACCGCCATACGTTTACCCACAGCGTTACGTGTCGCATCTGCCATGAGTTTACCGCCCGCAGCATCAAGGGTAATGTTAACTTCTGCACCGCCTGTATCTTGGCTAAAGCCGCTTGACGCATTTTGAACACGCTCACCCGTTAAAATACGGCTACGGTTCAATAATAATTGGCGCCCACTGTCTAATGATTCAAAGGCAAAAGCTTCTGTGCCAGGTGGTACTGGACCTGTAACCTGACCTGTGTATGGATCAATATATTGATCATTTAAGTCAGACACCAAGCGGAATTCGAGGTTCGCAGTACGACCGAGTACACGCTTCGCTTCAGCCGTATCTTGTACGCCTGGCAATTCCACCACAATACGGTTGCTACCTTGGGTTTGTACCAAAGCCTCAGCCACACCTAACTCGTTAATACGGTTACGTAAAGTAGTTAAGTTCTGATTGACCGCATACGACTGAATTTCCTGTTTGCGAACATCGGTATAGTTCAAACGTAAGCTAGAACCTTCTGTGGTGGCTACAGCTTGCTGCGTGTACTCATTGCCGTTACGACGCAAGAAATCCATCACCGCATCACGGTCTGCATTATTGGCAAACTGTAGGGTGATCGTGTTGTTGTTCAGCGAAAGGCTATTAAATTTCAGCTTGTTGTCACGCAATTGACGGCGTAAATCTGTGGCTGAAGTTTCCATGCGTTGGCTGATGGCCTTGTCCATATCCACTTCTAATAAGAAGTGCACACCACCACGTAAGTCCAGACCGAGCTTCATTGGTTTTGCACCAATTTTTTGTAACCATTCTGGTGTGGTTGGCGCAAGGTTCAGCGCCACGACATAGTCATCACCTAAACCGCGACGTAAAGCTTCTTTAGCTTTGAGCTGGGCTTCTGAGGTGTCTAAACGCAACAATGCGGCATTGTTGGTAAAGCTGTTGTCATGACTGGCAATATTTTCTGATTGTAAAATTTGCTCTGCTTTTTGTATGATGCTTTGATCAATTTGGGTACCAGCTTTGGCACCTGAAATTTGAACAGCAGGTTCATCTGGATACAAGCTAGGCAGGGCATATAATGTACTCACCACAAGAACAACGAGGATGAGCAGATATTTCCATGCTGGGTAACGCATTTATTTTCTTCTTAAAATGAAAAAGTCGTGCGTGAGCACGACTCTTTTTGATTAGAGGTTGTTTAATGTGCCTTCAGGAAGAACTGAAATGACACTCGCGCGTTGTACTTTTACTTCTACACCACGGTTCAGCTCTACCACTGCAAAATCACCTTCAATTTTCGTGATTTTACCCATAAGACCACCTGCGAATACCACTTCACTGCCTACGCCCAAGCTTTCAATCAGTGTACGATGCTCTTTGGCACGCTTTGATTGTGGACGCCAAATCAGGAAGTAGAAAATTGCAATGAAGACTGCAATCATTAAAAGGTTAGCCACAAGGCTTGGTTGTTGTGCAGCTTCACCTGCTGCGTGAGCGGTCGAAATAAAAAGGCTCATTTCATTTTCCTAAACTAAAAACTGGCGATCAGTGATCTGATAATAAATTGGGTTTGTTCTGCAATTTACCTTGTCTTTTTACTCAGCGCAAATACTGAAAAGACTAATCTTCAGGACAAGGCGGTACTTCTAGGCCACGACGGGCATAAAAGTCCTGTACAAATTCATCGAAAGTGCCGTTATCTAAGGCATTGCGAATATCTTGGGTAAAGCGTTGGTAATAACGTAAGTTATGAATAGTGCCCAACATTGACCCCAACATTTCGCCACATTTTTCTAAATGAAACAAATAAGCGCGGGTAAAGTTCTTGCAAGTATAGCAATCACAATGCGGATCGAGCGGGCTTTGGTCATGACGATACTTACTGTTACGAATACGCACCAAGCCATCGGTTACAAAGTAATGACCATTGCGCGCATTACGGGTTGGCATCACGCAGTCGAACATATCGACGCCACGACGAATTGCTTCCACAATATCTTCTGGCTTGCCGACGCCCATCAAATAACGTGGTTTATCTTCTGGCATTTTAGCTGGCAAATAATCCAGTACTTTGATCATTTCTTCTTTCGGTTCACCCACCGAAAGACCGCCAATGGCATAACCATCAAAACCAATTTCAAGTAAGCCGTTTAAAGATTCAACACGTAAATCTTCGTACATACCGCCTTGAATAATCCCGAACAGCGCGTTGCTGTTTTGTAGTTCATCATGGTGATGGGTTTTACAGCGTTTTGCCCAGCGTAAAGACAATTGCAAAGATTTTTGCGCTTCTTCATGTGTTGCAGGATAAGGCGTACATTCGTCAAAAATCATCACGATGTCAGAGTTCAAAGTTTTTTGAATTTCCATCGAGATTTCAGGCGAAAGAAAAACCTTTGAGCCATCAATAGGCGAACGGAAGGTCACACCTTCTTCTTTAATTTTACGCATTGCGCCTAAGCTAAACACCTGAAAGCCACCAGAGTCAGTCAAAATAGGCTTATCCCATTTGATGAATTCATGTAGACCGCCGTGTTGCTGAATCACTTCTAGCCCTGGACGCAAATATAAATGAAAGGTATTGCCTAAAATAACCTGTGCCTGAATTTCTTCAATATCGCGTGGCAGCATGCCTTTGACTGTGCCATACGTCCCCACAGGCATAAACACAGGGGTTTCTACCACACCATGAGCAAGTGTTAAACGACCACGACGGGCGCGCCCCGACTGACCTAATTTCTCAAACTTCATATATGTTCCAAATCAAGGCGAAAAAACAGTTCGCTGATTGTTCATGCTAAAAGTGCACTATTTTCCTAGATTCTGCACGGAATTGCCAGTTGAGATACGTTTTCCTTGGTAAAAATTGCGAGTAAATATTTTGTTTAAATCCACTGCGTTTACATGGCGTAAAATTGCTGAATACGTTGGGTAATTTCTTCTTTATGTAAGGCAAACTCCCCTTGTTCATGGTTGTCCATTGCAGCAACGTGCTGAATTAAACGCTGAATATATAAATTACTGTCAATAAAACTCGGTTCTAATGTGAGCAAATAAGCTTCATGTGCAATGCTCAAATAATCATACGGTTCCACTTCTAAAAGTTGTGCCAGATCAATCAGCAAGTCTTTATCCACTTGTTGTAGTTTGAGCTTGGGTTGTGCGGTGGATTGTTCCATCGTGGTTTGAGGCGCTTTGTTGTGCAGGAATTCATCGAGCAAAGCACTTGGAGCGTTTAGAAATTGCGCTGAGTGGATTTCTACATCGACCTGTTTGGGCACATGAATAAAAAACAGAATTTGGCTTAAATCTAAGCCATAAGCGCCCGATAAAGATTGTTTAGCCTGCTGAAATATATCCAGTAAAAGTTCAAGATGGTTGTATTGCAGCGTGTCATTGGAATTCAGCAGAGGATTGCCATAGATATGTCGCTGTTTAAAATAATCTGCAAAAATATTTTTAAATTGATGCAGACCGCTAGAATTGTTGGCTTGAGTGCGATAACGCCATTTTTCTATATTCCATTTATTTACTTCAGATAAATATTGTGCTTCATCTTCCTGTTCATTAAACAGGCTGCGTTGGCTTGAAACAGCTAAATAATCGACCCCAAGATATTCATTAAAGACCAGTACACAGGCATAAATTTGGTCTTGTTCATATTGCTCATAGAGTTGGAAAAACTCTTGAATGAGGGTGTTTTTCAGGTTCTGAATATGTTCTAACATTTTATCGGCTTACTTTTTATTTTGGGATTTATGTTTTGAGCAATTGTTGTTTATATTTTGCTCAACCTCATGATTGTGTCAAAGCTGAGAAAAATGTCAATAAGACAAAACAAATTGTAGTCAAAGCTCACTTAAGTTGTTAAATTGTAATTAAAATCAATTCATAGAGGTGGGCTATGAGTGAATTAAACAGTGCACTAAAAGAAGACCAATTCTATAAAACACTTTTGGAAACCACGAATGCAATTCCGTGGCAGATTAACTGGAAAACCAAAGCTTTTAGCTATATTGGCCCACAAATTGAGTCTTTACTGGGTTGGACGCAAGACAGCTGGAAAACTGCACAAGATTGGATTGATCGGATGCATCCTGAAGATCGGGACAAGACCGTGAATATGTGTGTGAGTCTGTCCGATCAAGGCACAGACCACGAAGCGGATTATCGTGCCTTAACCGCTACAGGAGATTATGTCTGGATTCGTGATGTGGTGCATGTGATTCGTGAAAATAACGAAACTGTGGCGATTATTGGGTTTATGTTTGATATTTCTGCGCGTAAACAAATGGAGTTGGAACTCGAAGCGTTGAGTCGCAAAAATCTGGCTTTGAGCTTACAAGACCCGCTGACCTTGGTTGCCAATCGAAAGGCGCTCAGTGAGCGTATAGAAAACGAATTTAAACGTGCTGTGCGTCATCAACATGCATTGTCTCTCTTGTTTATCGACATCGACCATTTCAAGCCTTATAACGACAATTATGGACATTTACAGGGTGATCATTGTTTGATTAGTGTGGCGCAGTTGCTTAAACAACACTTTGCGCGTGCATCTGACTTTGTGGCTCGCTTTGGTGGTGAAGAGTTTGTGGTGCTATTGCCTGAAACACCATTGGCAGATGCTGTACAACTTGCTGAAAACTTTAGGCAGGCAGTATATGCGCTGGAAATTCCACATACCAAGACAGGGGAGATTACCCAAGTCACTGTGAGTATTGGCGTAAATAGCTATCATCAAAATCAGCAATATCACAATGTGGTCGACTTTCTGCATTCAGCCGATGAGTTGTTGTATCTAGCAAAAAACAAGGGACGCAATCAGGTGCAGTATTTGACACAGTCATGTGTTCAGTTGAAATCTGAAAAAAACAGCAAGCTTCGGTGCTTGCTGTTTTTATTTATGCGTTGAAAAATAATTTTAAATGAGCGGTTTAGCATTCAATGGCTTAAAAGTTTGGACGATAATCAAAACTTTGTGCTGCACCGTTGTCCCGAAAGGCACGCACAGGCTTTTTCGCTGTGGTTGCAGTGTTGATCATGTTGTTGGGAAAGACCTGAATATAGTTATTAAACAACTCGACATTGCGGTTATAAATAGTAATCGCAGCACCGACATTTTCGTTCTGCTCATCAATTTCATGCATCATTTTTAAATACAATTGGTCGGCTTTGAGTTCAGGATAATTTTCGACCACCACATTCAAGCTGCGCATCAATTCTTTGCTCAAGGCTTCAACACGTTGTAATTGGCTGACATCGGCATTGTTGATGTTTAGGTTCATAATATTTTGGCGCAGTTCAGTCACTTTTTCTAAAGTGCCTTTTTCCATACCTGCATATTGTTCGACCACTGGCGCAAGTTCTTCAAGCGTTTTTAACTTCTGTCGTTCAAAACTGGTCACATCTGCCCAAGCGCGGATGGTGGCGTTGTGGTGGCGTACGATGTTGTTACGAATCATGATGCCCAGCATCACCAAGACGATGACAACCAAAAGAAAAATTGCGATACCCATGTTTTGCCCCAAGACGATTTTCTTAGTCCAGAAAATCAATCAAATCTGTCTGTAATTGTTCTAAATAAGGTAATTTAAAAGTGCGTAAGTGTCCACGCAATGCGGAAATATCTTGAATATTTTTTGCTTTACTGGAAATTTCAAACAAGTTGCGATTACCTAAAAAACAGAGCGTGTTCCGCTCAGGGTGAAATAACAAATCACCTTGCTGATGCTGAAAAAAATCATCCAGTTTTAACACCATTGCAGGGCTGAGCGTACGCGCCAGTTGAATTGCATCACTGCCAAAAAAGTTGAGTTTTTGATTCAGACAAATATCACTGGTATGCCACGGCACATGATAAGGCGCACCAAAGGTTTTATTGTTTGAGGTAACGGCTAAACCTTGTAGCTGCACATCAAAGACAAATACGCCCGATAAATGTCGCACCACTTCACGTACTTTGTAGTCATTGCCATTTTGATCTTTAATGCGGGTTTCACTGACATAGCGATATTCAAATACCAAAACCTGATGCTGCTTGCCTTGTTGATCTTGCCAAACTGTACTGGCGTAGCGGCGAATTTCATTGGACAGATTCCCCAAATTAAATAAAGGGAACAGACTTTTTAAATGGGCAATCAAATAAACGGGTTGTAGGGTTCGGGCAAGATGTTGCGGTGGTTGCTGCCATGCCAGTTGATAGCGTTGAGCAATGCTTTCTTGTTCTAAAAAAGTGATGACTTCTTGAATGGGGTCGTCTTGTTCATAGGTAATAAATGCCCAGAAGATGCAGCCCAACCCAATCAGCAAGCAGAGTTGCAGCCAAATGTTACTCGGTTGAATCAAGAGCAATAAACAGAACAACACACCAATAATGCCAAGCAAAACAGGCAAAACATTTTCAAACTTGAGGGTGATGTCATCTTGCCAAGGGTGCAAGCCATCCAAAATATCTTGATGGCTTTGCGCTTTTTTTCCAATATCCCATAACCGCGCGATATTACGAAATACCCGCTGATTCTTCTTGCGTCGAATATGAATGGAGTGTTGCACGGTATCGAGCGGCATGGTGGTTTCTTTTACAGTTTGAAAATTAAGTTTGAGCTTGATCAATCAGCATGGCATCGCCATAACTAAAGAAACGATAGCGTTCAGCCACAGCATGTTGATACGCCCGCATGACATTTTCACGGCTTGAAAGCGCAGATACCAACATTAATAAGGTGGATTCAGGCAAGTGGAAATTGGTAATCAAACGATCCACCACTTTAAATTGATAACCTGGGTAGATAAAAATTTGCGTATCACCCGACCAAGCCGCAAGTTCGCCTGAATGGGCTTGAGCTGCACTTTCCACGGCACGGGTAGCAGTTGTACCCACTGAAATAACTTTATTACCTCGTGCTTTGGTTTCACGAATCAGCGCTACGGCAGCTTCAGAAACTTCACACCATTCACTGTGCATGATGTGATTGGCAATATCATCGGTACGTACAGGCAGGAATGTGCCTGCGCCCACATGCAAGGTCACAAAGGTTTTTTGAATGCCTTTATCTGCTAGCTGTTGCAGCAAGGCTTCATCAAAGTGTAAGCTGGCAGTGGGTGCGGCAACACTGGCGAGTTTTGTCGGGTCGTTAAATACGGTTTGATAACGCTCGGTATCAATCGCTTCTGCTTCACGGTTAAAGTAGGGTGGAATCGGTAACTGACCGTAGGCATCCAATACGTCTAAAATAGGCTGCGAAAACTCGACAATAAATAAGTTTTCATGGCGACCTTGTACGGTCACTTTTACAGCATCAGGCCCAATAAACAGTTCTGCACCTGCTTTTGGTGAGTTGCTGGCTTTAATATGGCAATGGGCAATAAATTGATCTTGCAGACGTTCTACCAAGACTTCCACTGCACCGCCTGTGGCACGTTTACCTTTAAGACGCGCTTTCATGACTTTGGTATCGTTAAGTACCAGTAAATCGCCCGCTTCGAGTAAATTCAGTAAGTCGGTAAATTGATGGTCATGATACTGACCTTGAGCATCAAGATGCAGCAGACGAGAGGCGCTACGACTTGCTAGTGGGTAACGAGCAATGAGTTCATCGGGGAGATTAAAATTAAAGTCAGAAAGCTGCATGATAAAAACAAGTTAGAACACTGGGAAAACTGCGCCTAGTATATGCTTTTTTAGGTTTTATGGATGAAATTGGTCGATTATAAATCAAAAAAATGACAGCTGATTTAATTTTAAACAATTGCAAAAAACTTGCGTTGACAAGCTGTCAAAAAAGTTTATTATACCCATCAACACCTACCCGAGGTGGTGAAATTGGTAGACGCGGCGGACTCAAAATCCGCTGTCAGAGATGACGTGTCGGTTCGAGTCCGACCCTCGGGACCATATAAAGGAAAAGCCCTCAAGCATATTAAGACTTGGGGGCTTTTTTATTGTCTGTATATTAATGGGTTGTGCCATTTTTTAGCTCCAGTCTTAATGATTCCATTAGCCACAATTCAGGTGGTCACTTTGGAAAATGAGTACCCAAATGAGTACCTGATTTTTCATTGGTACTCATGGTGGAATCAGATGCTAAGCTTAAATTATTAGATCAATACAATAATCAAATGTGATTGATCGGGTGTCTTATAGGGCTTGTAGTACTTAAAAGCTTTATTCACTATCTAAAGCTACTTTGATGACATCTGCAATTGTCTCAGTGGTGACGCCTCTTTTTCGAGCATTCTCAGAATGGAGCCAAGTTGCTAAGTCATTATTGCCTTTAGATGCATTGCAGCCAATACAGCACAATGCAATATTGGATAAGGTTGTAATTCTTATATCGTTGATAATGTGTTCCCAAGACTTCTTATTGGCTCTTTCAGTGCCAAACTTTTTGCCGCAATATACACAGCACAGGTCTCGCTCCAAGACCGCATCTTCTATGTGCTTTGGTATTCCCCACGAATTTGCCATTTTAGGTTTTCCTTATTTTATGGCTCTAGTTGAATGAAAAATCCTAACCTTTGATAACTCACATTCATAAAATTTAGATCTAAGCATTAAATGAAATAGTTGTCATAACACTATATAAATGAGGGTGTAAAAAAACCAGCACCGAAGCGCTGGTTTTTTACATCACTAACTTAGGTTAGTTTTGCATCAACTTATTGAGCTGCATCAAGAGCAGCATTGAATGTTGCGCTTGGACGCATTACTGCATTCACTTTAGCTTGATCTACTGCGTAGTAACCACCGATATCAACCGATTTACCTTGTACTTCCGCAAGTTCAGCAACAATTTTGTCTTCGTTTGCAGCTAAAGCTTGTGCAAGTGGTGCAAACTTCGCTTTCAACTCAGCATCTTCATCTTGAGCAGCAAGTGCTTCTGCCCAGAATTTTGCCAAGTAGAAGTGGCTGCCACGGTTGTCCAGTTCGCCAGTACGACGTGATGGAGACTTGTCGTTGTCCAGTAATTTGCTGGTCGCTTGATCAAGAGTTGATGCAAGTAATTTCGCACGAGTATTATCTTCTTTAATACCCATTTCTTCTAAAGAAGCAGCAAGCGCAAGGAACTCACCTAATGAATCCCAACGTAAGTGGTTTTCTTCAACAAGTTGTTGTACGTGTTTAGGCGCAGAACCACCCGCACCAGTTTCGTACATACCACCACCCGCCATTAACGGAACGATAGATAACATTTTCGCAGAAGTACCAAGCTCCATAATTGGGAACAAGTCAGTGAGGTAGTCACGTAAGATGTTACCTGTTACAGAAATGGTGTCTAAACCACGCGCAACACGCTCAAGTGTATAACGCATCGCACGAACTTGTGACATGATTTGAATATCTAAACCAGTCGTGTCGTGATCTTTTAAGTATTTTTGAACTTTCTTGATCACTTCGTTTTCGTGTGGACGGTACGGGTCTAACCAGAAAATTGCTGGCATACCAGAGTTACGTGCACGTGTTACTGCAAGTTTAACCCAGTCGCGAATAGGTGCATCTTTCACCTGACACATACGCCAGATGTCGCCTTCTTCTACGTTTTGAGTCATCAACACTTCACCAGTGTCAATATCAGTGATGTTTGCAACACCTGCAGCAGGAACTTCAAAAGTCTTGTCGTGTGAGCCGTATTCTTCAGCTTTTTGCGCCATCAAACCTACGTTTGGCACAGTACCCATCGTACGTGGGTCGAAGTTACCATTCCACTTACAGAAATTGATCATTTCTTGGTAAATACGCGCGAAAGTAGATTCAGGCATTACTGCTTTACAGTCGTAAGGTTTACCGTCAGCACCCCACATTTTACCGCCACCACGAATCATTGCAGGCATAGAAGCATCTACAATTACGTCGTTTGGAGAGTGGAAGTTGGTGATGCCTTTTGCAGAATCCACCATTGCAAGTGCAGGGCGGTGTTCTTGGCATGCGTGTAAATCTTCGATGATTTCTTCACGTAAAGAAGTTGGTAAGGTTTCGATCTTTTCATAAAGACCTGCCATACCGTTGTTGACGTTAATGCCAAGTTCTTCAAACAATTTACCGTGTTTTTCAAACGCTTCTTTATAGTAAATTTTCACACAGTGACCAAATACAATTGGGTGTGAAACTTTCATCATGGTCGCTTTTACGTGTAAAGAGAACAAAATGCCTGCTTCTTTACAATCATCCAATTCTTTTTCATAGAAGTCGCAAAGTGCTTTCTTGCTCATGAACATAGAATCGATGATTTCGCCATCAAGTAACGCTACTTTTTCTTTCAATACAATGGTTTCACCAGAATGAGTGATGAGTTCCATTTTTACATTACGTGCGCGGTCAAGCGTCATCGATTTTTCGCCATGGTAGAAGTCACCTTCATCCATGTGTGAAACGTGAGTTTGTGACCATTGCTTCCATTCACCCATAGAGTGAGGGTGTTTTTTTGCATAGTTTTTCACTGCAGCAGGTGCACGACGGTCAGAGTTACCTTCACGTAATACAGGGTTTACTGCTGAACCTAAGCATTTACCAAAACGAGCGAGTAAAGCTTTCTCTTCTTCAGTATCCGCATTTTCAGGATAGTCAGGAATTGCATAGCCTTTTGCTTGTAATTCCTTGATACATGCAATTAACTGAGCAACTGAAGCACTGATGTTCGGAAGTTTGATGATATTGGTATCTGGATCTTGCGTGAGACGTCCAAGCTCTGCGAGGTTGTCGGCTACCTTCTGTTCTTCGCTTAGGTATTCCGAGAATTCAGAGAGTACGCGTGCTGCGACAGAGATATCACTCTTGACAATCTCGATGCCAGCAGGCTTAGTAAAGGTCTCAATGATCGGCAGTAGAGAGTAGGTCGCCAACAATGGCGCCTCATCGGTCAGTGTATAAATGATTTTTGACTTTCCACCAGCCATATATAGCCCCTTGCTTTGATTGAGTTTTTTAGGAGCGAGATAATGACTCAGCCCCTGCGAACCGATTTGCCTAATTTAACCTTGAGAGTATCGACTCTCTATGCATTTCAGTCAACGTAATTACAGTGATGACGCCATTTCGCTACGAAATGATGTGTCGCATTTGTGCGAATCAAGACACGGTTTAATGTAAAAACGAGCCTATTTAAACCTAAAAATCGCCTTGAGTATTTAGTGTTGAAATACTAATCAAATCGTATGATGAAGATATGACATCAAAAATATATGTATATTTTATTATAAATTAACCAGTTGAGGGTTCGACTTAAGTCGAATGTTTGATAAATAACCGATGAAAATGATAGGTGAATATATTTATTCTATTTATTTTATATATTTATCAATATGTTGCTTCTATTTTTTACAGTATGAGGTAATGTAAATTCTTGTATAGAAGTTGAGATTTTCTTTAAAAACGGCTGCAAATCTACAGATAAAAAGCCTGATTGAGACTTTAAAAGTTTAGATCTATTTTTATGGTCTAAATTTTACAAAAATCGGCGTATTTTTTGGTGCTTTGAAGCAGTTCGATTCCTCTGAAAGCGTGGTTCATCATGATCTCAACTCTTATTCATACATAGATGAAAAAATCAAGTAGTAAAGAAGAAATGCCGAGTTGTTACGCAGTTTTTTAAATTAGTTTGAAAGCTTGTGTTTTGTGTTAAAGTTTGTAGGTTAACTCTGAATTCAGTGGATGAGTTTTGTAGACAAAATAATTCATAGGCGCGGCACACTTTAATTAACGAGGCAAAAATGAAAATACAGTTGCTGGAAATTGGTCCTGAAACGGAGCAACTCAGTGCTTGCACACTCTCGTTATTATTGGGTGTACATACGCCAAGTAACCAAATTGATGGTTTTTTGAAGTTTGCCCGTCAAATGCTGCAAGTCGATCATGCCATTTTGACTTTTAAAAATGAGCCGTACATCTGGTATTCCACCAATCAAGTTTTTAAAGCCTTTCGTGCCAACCCAAACGCACGGTTAGACGCTTTCTTTCAAGGTCAGCAACTGATTGAACCTCAACATCCTCAATATGCAAATTTTGTGCAGCACATCGCAAGTTTGGGGATAGAAGCCGCGCGCCTAATCGCACTGGATTTACTCAAAACCGATGGCGAGTCGATTGGGCAGTTGTTGTTATTTGATCATCGTGAAGAAGCGTTTAGTTTAGGTGCTTTGCCGACAGTGGCGGAGTTTGCTGCAGGTTTGGTGCGTTATATTGAATTAAAAGTTGATTATGCAAGCTTAAAAGAACTGTATGAACAGCAGTCTGCATTGAATTTTAGTAAAACCAAATTTTTCCAAATTATTGCGCATGATTTGCGCGCGCCATTTCATGGCTTATTGGGGTTTTCGGAAGTTTTAGCGCAAGAGCGCGAAACTTTGGATGATTCTAGTATTCAAAATATTGCCGACTATTTATTCGACACAGCACAATCGACCTATAACTTGCTAGAAAGTTTATTGAATTGGGCGATGGCAGAGGGTGGACGCTTTGTGTATCACCCAATTAATTTTGAGTTAAAGCAATCGACCAAAATTGTTTGCGATGTGTTGAAAAGTTTGGCAATCAAGAAAAATATTGAACTGATTGATCAAGTTGAAGAAGGCATTAAAGTTTATGCCGACATCAATATGATTACCTCGGTGATTCAAAATTTGGTGTCGAATGCGCTGAAATTTACCTTTACCGATGGCACAGGCAAAGTCATTTTACGTGCAGAGCAAACAGAAACCAGTGTGGATATTTATATTCAAGATACGGGTTTGGGCATGACTGCACAACAACTCGAAACGCTGTTCGAGCCTAAACTTACTGTTAGTTTTAAAGGCACTGCAGGTGAAAAGGGTATTGGTTTAGGTTTGGTGTTGTGTAAGCGTTTTGTCGATTTGAACCACGGGCAAATTGTGGTGGAATCGAAAGAAGGTGTGGGAACGACTTTTAAAGTCAGTTTGCCAATTGCGACCAGTAGCCATCAAGTATTAAGTAAAGAAGCGTTATTATCTGAGAAAACTTAATTTCAAAGTTTATATACAAAGCAAGCAAAAGCCTGTGGATGTTTAAAATCATCCACAGGCTTTTTTTATCGTGATCAATTTAGATCAACTCTTGCATTATTGAATGTTTTGAATCGGACTACCACCCAACGCTTGCAATAAAGTCACATAGGCGTTGTATTGGTTTTGCTTGGTCTGCAATAAACTTAAACGTGCATTGCGGGTGGTTTCTTGTGCATCTAGCAGGTTTTTTAAGGCAATCGCACCATGCCGATAACGCACCTCAGTTAATCGTTCAGTTTTCTCTGCCAGTGCTAAATTGCGGCTTTGCAGCGCGACTTGTTGATTCAGCGCGGTTCGTGCTGACAGTGCATTTTCGACATCGGCAAAGGCTTTATATAAAGTTTGTCGATATTGCACAATGGCTTTTTCATATTCCAAAGCATTCACTTTTAGATCGCGCTGCATATCATTCCATTGCAAAAATGGCAGGGTTAAACCTGCACCTAAAGTGGCAATTGGGTTTTTTAGGGCATCGCTTAAAGAGGTATGCGCGCCTGTACCGACACCTGTACTGAGTGTGCCTGTAAGACTGATGGATGGGTAATAACTGGCTCGATTGGCATCTTTATTGGCCAAGGCTTTACGTAAACGTAATTCGGCTGCACGTAAGTCGGGACGACGTGACAGCAGTTCTGCAGGTAAGCCAGCAGTAATATTCGGTAAACGAACAGCGGCTAAACTCTGTGGTTCATTGATATTCAACATTTGCACAGGTTGATGCAGTAAAACTGCCAAGGCGGTGCGTGTTTCAACTTTTTGCTGTGCAATTTGGCTCAAGGTTGATTTTTGACTTTGCAGGGCTTGTTCGGCTTGGTTTAAATCCAATCCTGAAACTGCACCCGCGCGATATTGCGCACTGACCAATTGATACGTTTTTTGCGTACTGGCAAGGTTTTGTTGTGCGACAACATAGCGTTCATTTAAATAACCCAATTGCCAATATAAATTGGCAGTGGTTGCAATCAGGCTTTGTGCGGTGGCTTGTAAGTCTTGTTCGGTGGCTAAGGCTTCCCAACGTGCAGCTTCAGTCTGATTGGCAAGTTTACCGAATAAGTCCAATTCATAGCTCAGTCCGGGATAATTCAGCGAAATCCCACGCGCTGTATCACCATTGCCCTCTAAACTAAATTGATGCCCTGTAGAAATACCTGCATTGCCAATCTGGACACCTTGCTGACTTTGGCTTTGTTTGGCTTGTAATCTGGCTTGTTGTAAATTCAGTCCTGCAACCGCGAGGTCACTGTTACGCGCCAAGACTTGTTCAACCAATTGATTTAAAGCAGCATCGTGAAAGAGTGTCCACCAACGGTCTGTATTTAGTTGTGCAAGGACTTGCTGGCTTTTTTGCTGCTGCTCAAACTGTTGAGGAATATTTACAGCAGGTGCCTGATAAGGTGTTTTGACTACGGCTGCACAACCCACTAAGCTGCTGCCAAGAAAAAGCGCAGTGACGAGTTGGCTGAATTGTCGTGACTTCTGGTTAAATCGCATCATCATTCCTTACTCTAATTCCTTATTCTCTAGATAGCGCATCGACAGGGTTCAGTTGGGCAGCATTACGTGCAGGAATAAAACCGAACACAATTCCAATCAGGCTTGAACAGACAAAAGCGGCTACAATCGAGGTGGTGGAGTACGCCATTTGAAAGGTTCCACCTGCCACATGATTAATCAATTGCCCAATTCCGAGTGCGAGCAAGACGCCAAGTACACCGCCTAAAATACACACTAAAATGGCTTCAATTAAAAATTGCTGCAAAATATCGCTTTGTCGTGCGCCGACTGCCATGCGTACCCCAATTTCTTGGGTGCGTTCTGTGACAGAGACCAACATGATGTTCATTACGCCAATTCCACCGACCACCAGTGAAATCACTGCAATAGCAGAAACCAGTAAGGTCATGGTGGCGGTAGTTTGTTGGATGGTTTCACGGATACTGTCGGCATTTTGAGTAAATACATCCTGCGCACCATGACGCTGTACCAACAGACTTAGGATGGCATTTTCTGCTGCAGCACTTGGATATTCATCTTTGACTCGTACAATAATGCTGCGCACATGGCTTTGGCCAAGCATGCGGCTCATTACCGTAGAGTAGGGCAAATACACATTTAAGCTGTCGGCATTGCCCATCATGCTTTTTTGTTCTTCGACCACGCCAATAATACGGCTGGGTACGCTGCCCAATAAAATTACTTGCCCGACAGGGTTGCTGCCATCACTAAAAAATGTATTTTTGGTGTTGTGATCAATCACCACATCTTGCGCTTGTTCCAGCACGCTGTGTTTGTCAAAAGGCTGACCCGACTGGAAGTTCATGCCGCGCACATAGAAAAAGTCTTCGCTCACACCATTGACTGTGGCAGAAGCCTCGGTGTCTTTAAAACGTACTGTGACGTTGCTATTGACCGATGGGCTGACCCCATCCACATAAGGTTGTTCTGCCAAAGCATCGGCATCGGCAGGAATTAGGGTTTTAAGCTGAGATGAGCGCGAGGTATCACCAAAACCACGCCCCTGAAACACGGTAATGGTGTTGGTACCTAAACTGCTGATGTTCTCTAAAATTTGTTTCTGTGAACCATTGCCAAGTGCCACAACAGATACAACCGAAGCGATCCCGATAATAATCCCGAGCATGGTTAAAAAGGTGCGCATGCGATGCGCATTCATCGCCAGTAGCGCCATGCGGAAGGCTTCACCTAAACGATCAAATACAGAACGCCAAGCTGAAGTTCTTTTTTGTGGTGAATGTTGCAAAGTTTGTTGGGTAATATCATCTTGATCGGCAGGTGTGTTGGGCTGATCAGAAATAATAAGCCCGTCACTGATTTCAATAATCCGTGTGGCATTTTTAGCGACATTATGGTCATGTGTGACCAAGATGATGGTGTGACCTTTGGTATTTAGCTCACGCAAAATCCGCATCACTTCAATACCGCTATTCTTGTCGAGTGCACCTGTGGGTTCATCGGCAAGAATCACATCGCCACCATTCATCAAGGCACGTGCAATGGATACACGTTGTTGTTGTCCACCTGAAAGCTGACTTGGGCGGTTTTGGGTTTTATCGGCTAGACCTAAGTCACTGAGCAGCGCAGTCGCGCGTGTTTGTCGCTCTTCAACATCGGCACCTGCATAAATTGCAGGCACTTCGACGTTGCCCGCAGCGCTTAAATCACCCAATAAGTGATAGCGCTGGAAAATAAAACCAAAATATTCACGACGTAGCTGTGCCAATTCATCGGCTTCAAGTTGTCGGGTTTCGCGTCCTTTGACTTTATAGCTGCCCGTGGTGGGTTGATCCAAACAGCCCAAAATATTCATGAGGGTGGATTTTCCCGAACCCGACTGACCTACAATCGCAACCAATTCACCTGGGTAAATCTTCAGGTCAATGCCTTTGAGAATCTGCACTGTAGATTCACCCGCAGGGAATTCACGGGTCAGATTGGTGACCTCTAACAGAGGTTGTGACTGACTCATCTTACATTCTCACTGATGGGCCAACACGACCACCACGCTTCGCCGCATCATTTGAGGTATCAGAACCATCGGCAATAATGACTTGATCGCCCAGTTTTAAGCCACGAATGACTTGTACCGTTGCACGGTTGTTTAAGCCAAGCAATACCGATTGTGGACGAGCTGAACCATCAGCTTGCAGTACACGTACCATACCTAAAGAGGCTTTACCTTGATCAATCAAGGCTTTTTCATTGGCAGTCAACTCCAAGCGGGCAGGGCGTTTGGCAGAGCTAGCATTGGTATTGTCGCGCTCAGCACGTACGTTGCTGTCTGAATTATTGCTGTTGCCACGACTGCGAGAACGGTTTGCACCTTGTACCGCAGCAGCAGGAATGGTCAGCACATTGCGTGCCTCTGCCAATACAATGGACACTTGTGCGGTCATATTGATGCGTAGCTTGCCGTCTTCATTTGGTACGTCAAATAAAGCGTTGTAGTACACGGCAGAACTTGAAGATGATGACGTATTGTTATTGCTTTCGGTATTGATGGATTTGGGTGCAGGTTCTACCTGACGTAAAGTAGCGTAATGTTTTTTCTCACTGTTGCCCAAGGTGGTGAAATAGACCGTTTGTCCCTCTTCGACCTTCATTACATCCGCTTCAGAAATTTCTGCTTTTACAGTCATGGTGTCAAGTTTGGCTAATTTAACAATCGTGGGCGCACTTTGATTGGCGTTCACGGTTTGACCTTCTTCGGTCACAATTGCGACGACAGTGCCATCCATTGGGGCAAGAATACGGGTATAACCTAAATTTTCTTTAGACGTGTCTAAAGTTAGGCGTGACTGTTCAATTTGAGCGTTAATGGCAGCAATTTCTGCTTGTGAAGTTTTATAGTTGGCTAAGGCAGTTTCAAGTTCAGCACGTGAGGTCGCATCTTGCGCATACATGGCTTGTTGACGCTGATATTCTGCTGCGACTTTAGCAAGATTAGCTTGTCGAACCGCCAATTGTGCCTGTTGGTTTTTAATGCTGGCTTGTGCTGTTTTAAACTCGTTTTCCTGTCGTACAGAGTCAATTTGGGCAATCAACTGTCCTTGTTTGACCTGATCGCCTAACTGAACATACATTTTTTTGACTTGACCCGAAACTTGCGCACCAACGCTGACCATTTTGGTGGCTTCAAGTACGCCTGTTGCCAACACCGCACTTTCAATATCTCCACGACTTACTTCGGCAGTAATGTATTGCGGTTGTTGTTCTTTCGGTTTTAAAAAATACCAAGCGGCAAGTGCCAGCATTAGCGCAATGATAATTCCCGCAATAAGTTTGGTCGATTTTATTTTTGGCATGAGTCAAAAAACAGAAAAAAAGAAATTAAAAGGATTATAGAAGTGAAATAAGGATAAATCGTGAATTTTTTAAAGAAATTGCAAATGAGAATTATTTATTAGTGGTTTGAGCTAGATTTAATACAGTCTGAGTACGGTATTACATCCATAAAAAAGTGAAAATAGCATCTGTTAACGAGGTGGGGGTAGTTTGTTTCATCTCTATGATAATTTTATGAATTTTTATGATAAATGCTGAAAAATACAACTATGGTCTAAGTTGCTTAAAAAACCTTATTTTCTATATGGATTTAAGAATTAAAAGCAGCTAGTATCAAATTCCATAAAATAATTATGGATTTAATCATTAGGATAATACGGCATCGGGACGATGCAATAAAACATGACTTTAAGCAAAAAATCTGAGGGGTAAATCATGGAGTGGAGTGAGAAATTTAATATCGGAATTGATGTGATTGACAATCAACATCGACAAATTCTGGACTATATTAATGCGCTGGAAAAAATTCGGGCGACAGGTGCGCGGGAGCAAATCAAAGAAGTCTTGGATGACTTGATTGACTATACGCAATCGCATTTTAGCTTTGAAGAAAACTTGTTGTCACAGGTCAATTATCAATACTTACCATCACATCGTGGTATTCACGAACTCTTTGTGAAGCGTTTGAATGATTGCCGTCAGCGTTTTGCCAATGGCGAATCGGTAGAACATGATTTGTATCGTTTGTTGTCTAAATGGTTGATTAACCATATTCAGCATGATGATCAGGATTATGTCGATGCAGTACGTGACAATATGCTGCATTATTTGCGTTCACAGGAACAGAAAAAAGGTAAAAGTTGGTTTGCACGTTTCTTTAGCTAATCCTCTGAAAAGCAGATGATTTTAAAAATTATTTGATGAAGTCTGCTAAATTAAGCCGAGTGAGAAGCGAACAGTGTTTTACCACAGAGTTCTGTAATGGCTTGTAGCACCAGATGTTCAGGGTTTTCCTTGGACATCCCTTTTATGGCGGCATCAATACGCAATAACAGGGCGGGCCATTGCAAGAAACTATTTGGATTTAAACGTCGCAAAGCTTGCTGATAAACACTGACTTTGTTTTTCCAAATACCCAGTTGCAAAGCATTTTGTGGTTGTTCAAATAATTGCATCAGTAAGCGCATTTCTTTGCTGATGCTCCACAAAATTAAACTCATGGCTTCACCCGAAGCCATGAGGTATTGAAAAATTTTCATGGCTTGCGCTAGATTTCCCGCCAGTAAAGCATCATTTAAATCGTAAGTGCTATAACGGGATTGATCTTGTAAACAGGCATGTAAATGTTCAATCTGAATCTGCTGAATTTCAGGAAAGGTGTCACTGACCCGCATTAAGCTATTTTTGGCAGCCAAAAGGTTGTGTTCATGATGTTGTTCCAACCATTGCCACGCATCATGTCCTAATTGAATGCCAAGCTTTTCTGCTTCCAAACCTAAAATCTGCTGCCGATCTTTAGGATAATTCGCCGTAAGCGCAACATTGACCCCATTGGCATCAATCAACTGAAAAAAACTGGATTTCAGACTATTGTTGTCTTGTTTCGGCATTACCACCAACAGCAAGTTTTGTTCATTGTGTTGAATATAACTTTTCAGTTGTTTTAGTGTGCTGGCATCAGGCTTGATATTGCCGTGTACTTCAACCGCCAATTGACTCGAAAATAGTGACAGACTGTTTAAGGCATTGAATACATTTTTCCAATCGCTAACGCTATTTAAATCATAACGCTGACGTTCAATATCCTGTTTTTGCCAACTGGCACGAAAAGCATCCAGCAAGTTTTGTTCGAGTAAGGGTTCTTGACCATGCAAAATCCATACGCCACGTGCTTCATCGACACGTTTGAGGGCTTGTAGATAGTCAAGTTTCATAAAAAATTCGCACTCGAAAACTTATTTAGGGGTTGAATACACAGGTGGGTTGACCAAAGGTAAACGGTTAGATGAAATTTGACGCACAATTTGCTGCGCAACATCATCAATAATCACTTCTCTTAAAAATTTTTGTTCTTGATCATCAGTGTTGACAGTTGCCACATCATATTGGTAACTACGGCTTGCCATGACGGTACGGGGTTCAGTCACAGGGTTGCCTTGCGCATCTTCAATGCGGAACGTCACACTTAAACGTAATAAAGTTTCGACCAATTTGCCATTCAGTCTTAGGCGTTGTGGAGTGTATTCCAATACACGCAACACGTAGGCATTAGGGTCATTACTGAGTTGGACGCCTGCTGTACCCATGTGAATAGAGAGTTTTTCTTCTAATTCTTCGGCATTGCTAGGGAGTGCCAGACTCATTTTTGAATAAGCCACAGGTGCAATGCTTGGATTGGTGCCTTTAAGATGAAAACCGCAGCCGACTAAGCCAGCACTGAGTCCACAAGTTAAAACAATGACTGCTAGACGTTGGCTAAAGTGCATGTGCTGTCCTCTGTAATATTCTTGAAAGTTTAAAAGCGGAAGTTGAGAATATCTTGATTGTAGGTGCAAAGCTCGTTGACTGACAACGGGCTTTGTTTGGAAATTGTTTTAATTCCTTTTTTGTAGGAGGGTTTAGGGGGATTGTTTTATAAAATCCCTCCAAACCTCCCTTTAAAAAAGGGAGGTTTAAAAGCACTTAAACCACCAAATTCACTAGCTTATTCGGTACCACAATTTCTTTCTTGGTTGGCCCAGTCAAGAATGGTTGTACTTCTGGTAACGCTTTGGCAAGTGCAAGAATGTCTTCTTTAGATGCATCTACCGCTACATCAAGCTTGCCGCGTAATTTACCATTTACCTGCACCACAATAGTTTGAGTATTGCGGGTTAATGCAGACTCATCGACCACAGGGAATAGGGTAGAGGTTAATTCAATTCCGAACTCTACCAATAAGGTTTGGCTCAAGTGTGGTGCAAATGGCGCAAGCAAGGTCAATAAAGTCACAATTGCTTCACGTTCAACCGCAAGGTCTTGTTCGTTCTGCGCTTCAAACTTGTTGCAAGCATTCAAGAGTTCCATCAATGCTGCAATTGCAGTGTTGAACGCATGACGACGCTCAATATCATCGCCCACTTTTTGAATGGTTTCATGGGTTTTGCGACGTAAGTCTTGTGCTGCTGTAGCAAGTTTGCTGCTGTCTATTGCAGTTGCATTGCTGCCTTTTTCAAGGAAACCTGCCGCCAAACGCCAAACACGTTTTAAGAAGCGGTTCGCACCTTCAACACCTGCATCTGACCATTCTAAAGACTGATCAGGTGGTGCAGCGAACATCATAAATACACGTGCAGTATCTGCGCCGTATTGGTCAATAATGGCTTGCGGGTCGATACCGTTATTTTTCGATTTCGACATTTTTTCCTGACCGCCAACAATCACAGCTTGACCATCGCCCATGTATTTTGCAGAAAGAACACGACCTTTTTCGTCTTTTTCAAGCTCGATATCGGCAGGGTTAAACCAAGTTTTCTTGCCGCTTTCTGCTTCGCGGTAGAAGGTGTCAGCCAAGACCATGCCTTGAGTCAGTAAGTTGGTAAATGGCTCATTGCCTTGTACCACGCCTTCATCACGCATAAGTTTGTGGAAGAAACGCGCGTACAATAAGTGCAAGATGGCGTGTTCTACACCACCAATATATTGATTAACTGGCAACCAAGTTTGCGCAGCTTCAGGCTTGACCATGCCACCTGTAAAGTCTGGAGATGCGTAACGTGCGTAATACCAAGATGACTCTACAAAAGTATCTAAGGTATCGGTTTCACGACGTGCTTCGCCACCACAGCATGGGCAAGTGGTTTGATAGAATTCAGGCATTTTATTTAACGGGTTGCCTGAGCCATCTGGCACAACATCGGTAGGTAAAATGACAGGAAGCTGATCTTCTGGAACTGGAACTTGTCCACATTTTTCACAGTTGATCATTGGAATTGGGCAACCCCAGTAACGTTGGCGTGAAACACCCCAGTCACGTAAACGGAATTGTACTTTTACGTTGGCTAAACCTTGTGGCTCTAATTTCGCTAAAAGTGCATCAAAAGCCGCTTGGAAATCTAAACCATCAAATTCGCCTGAGTTGACCAGTTTACCTTCTTTAGAACCGTACCACTCTTGCCATTGGGTTGTGTCAAAGTCCGCATCGTCTGCACCTTTGGCATCAATCACCTGAATAATTGGCAATTGGAATTTATTGGCAAACTCAAAATCACGCTCATCGTGTGAAGGTACAGCCATCACTGCGCCAGAACCGTAAGACATCAACACATAGTTGGCAATCCACACAGGTAATTCTTTACCTGTTACTGGATGCTTCACAAATAAGCCAGTCGCCATGCCTTTTTTCTCGGCAGTGGCAAGGTCAGCTTCTGCCACAGAACCCATGCGGCATTCTTCAATAAAGGCTTTTAATTGTGCATTGTTTTCTGCTGCTTTTAACGCCATAGGATGTTCTGCAGCAACAGCCACATAAGTTGCACCCATTAACGTGTCAGCACGCGTTGTAAATACAGTCAGACCATCTGCATAAATTTCAGGATTTGCCGATGGGAATGTGATTTCCATCCCTTGCGAACGCCCAATCCAGTTGCGCTGCATGGTCAAGACTTGCTGTGGCCAACCATCTTTTAAAGTTTCTAAATCGTCTAATAATTCTTGGGCATAATCGGTAATGCGGAAGTAGTACATTGGAATATCACGTTTTTCTACCAATGCACCTGAACGCCAACCACGACCATTTTCGACCTGTTCATTGGCCAAAACTGTTTGATCGACAGGATCCCAGTTGACTGTCGAGAGTTTGCGATAAATTAACCCTTTTTTATACAGTTGCACGAATAACCATTGTTCCCAGTGGTAATACTCTGGGGTGCAAGTGGCAAATTCACGATCCCAATCTATTGCCAAACCTAGTTTTTTCAATTGGTCGCGCATGTAGGCGATATTTTCAAAAGTCCATTTAGCTGGGGCAACCTGATGCGCAATCGCTGCGTTTTCAGCAGGTAAACCAAAAGCATCCCAACCCATAGGTTGTAAGACTGTTTCACCTTTTAAACGGTGAAAACGGCTAATTACATCACCAATGGTGTAGTTACGCACGTGACCCATGTGCAGTTTGCCGCTTGGGTAAGGGAACATCGAGAGGATATAACGATGTGGACCTTCGACTGTGTCGGCAACTTTAAAGGCTTTGCGAGATTCCCAGTCGCTTTGGACTTGGGGTTCAATCGCACTGGCTTGATATTCAGGGTCAATGTGAGTAGTCATAAGGTTAAATCAGGAATAAACGGTTAAAAAAAGTGTGTCACACAGCATAGCGCAAAATGCAGCTAAATTGAATTTTGCGCGTTGGATTGTGCAGGAAAATTTAAGCGAGTCGTACTTTATGGCTTAAAACTTAAAAAACTTGTGGGTTGGCACGTTCTTGTTGTGCCTGATTTAAAGCTGCATTGGCTTCACGTTGTTGCTGATCCATAGCTGGATTTCCTGCAGGATGATTTGTGGTAGGTGTCGCATGTTGGTTTGTTGTATTTGCAGCAGTAGGTGCAGGGTTGTCAGCAGGATTTGCAGGAGTGGCAACGGTTGGTGCTGAATTTCTCCAGCCATAGGTGTCGACTTTGCCTTTTTTCTTGGCAGTTTTTGGTGGTGGTGTCGTGGTGTAATGGGTTGATCCATTTGCATCGACCCACTTGTAATATTGTTTTGCAGAAACTGAGCTAGTGGCAAAAATTAGAATCAAGCTTGCAGAAAGACAACTCAAGCGGATCATTGGCGTTTTCATGTTTGGAAGTCCTGAGCAAAAAAGAGTAATGGCAGAAAACCAATTACAAAAATCATGTTGGCTAAATTTTAGCAATAATTCCCCGTGAAGCTAGGATTTATTGACAATTTTTCGATGATTTTTATCTGCAATAGTGCCTATTCAAAATTGGAGCATTGGCTTGCCAATTTGCGAGTTAAAATAAGCTGAAATGCGTTGCTGAATCATAACCAAGCGATTTATATATTTTTTAATTCATTCTTTATTTTTATGTATGTGATATGAAAAAATTATAAAAAATTCAGCAAATATCTGAAGTTATTTGTTTTATATGGAAATATTGGGCTTTGGATTAAATTGTGATGGATGACACAAAGCGTAAAAAATGCCCAGTTTATAAATAAAGCAGAAAAAGCCGATTTTTAAACTTGACTTTAGTCGGGTAAACTACAAAAATGCACACTTTAGTTTTATGTGCCTTAGATCGATCACCCTTCGAATAAGTGTCATGTCATGCAATGGGCAACTTCTCTAGCCGAGAAGCTGAACAAAGCTTATAAAATGTGTTTACCCCAACACATTTTAGATCTCATATTGCTTATACGGTAATCAGATCAGAAATTTTTCCTATTGCCATGAAAACTATGAAATATGTGTGCTATAACAGTGCAGGAATTAATGAACAAAACACTGCAGGTGTCTCCCATTTTGCAGTGACAAGACTAGGGTGAATCACGTTGGAACTTTTATCTGGTGGTGAAATGCTCGTTCGCGCATTGGCGGACGAAGGCGTTGAGCATGTTTTTGGATACCCAGGCGGCGCAGTACTTCATATTTACGATGCGTTCTTTCAACAAGACAAAATTAATCATTACCTTGTGCGCCATGAGCAAGCTGCTGGTCATATGGCAGATGCCTACTCGCGCGTAACAGGTAAAACTGGTGTGGTGCTGGTGACTTCAGGTCCTGGTGCAACCAACACGGTAACTCCAATTGCAACGGCTTATATGGACTCAATCCCAATGGTGATTTTGTCTGGTCAGGTTGCAACACACTTAATTGGTGAAGATGCCTTCCAAGAAACCGATATGGTGGGTATTTCACGTCCGATTGTAAAACACAGTTTCCAAGTGCGTCATGCAAGTGAAATTCCTTCAGTGATTAAGAAGGCATTCTATATTGCATCTTCAGGTCGTCCTGGTCCTGTGGTGGTTGATATTCCTAAGGATGCAACCAACCCAGCAGAAAAATTTGCTTACGAATACCCAGAAAAAGTGAAGATGCGTTCGTATCAGCCACCGCATCGTGGTCACTCAGGTCAAATTCGTAAAGCAATTGATGAATTGTTGAATGCAAAACGCCCTGTTATTTATTCAGGCGGTGGCGTGGTTCAAGGCAATGCATCTGAGCAATTGACTGAACTTGCACACATTTTAGGTTTCCCTGTAACCAATACATTGATGGGCTTGGGTGCGTTCCCGGGCAATGATCCACAATTTATTGGTATGTTGGGTATGCATGGTACGTATGAAGCCAATATGACCATGCACAATGCCGATGTGATTTTGTGTATTGGTGCGCGTTTTGATGACCGTGTAACCAATAACCCTGCAAAATTCTGTCCAAATGCCAAAGTCATTCATATTGACATTGACCCGGCGACCATTTCAAAAACCATCATGGCGCACATTCCAATTGTAGGTGCAGTTGAACCTGTACTTCAGGAAATGTTGGTTCAATTGAAGCAATTAAATGTGTCTAAGCCAAACCCTGAAGCGATTGCTGCATGGTGGAATCAGATCAATGAATGGCGTAAAGTTCATGGTTTGAAATATGACAAACCAACCGATGGCACGATGAAGCCGCAACAAGTAGTTGAAGCTTTAGACAAAGTGACCAATGGTGATGCGATCATTACTTCTGACGTAGGTCAGCACCAAATGTTTGGCGCGAACTACTATAAGTACAAGCGTCCACGTCAATGGTTGAACTCTGGTGGTCTAGGTACTATGGGTGTAGGTTTACCGTATGCTATGGCGGCTAAACTGGCTTATCCAGATCAACAGGTTGTATGTATCACGGGTGAAGCATCGATTCAGATGTGTATCCAAGAGCTTTCTACCTGTAAGCAATATGGTTTAAACGTTAAGATCTTATGCTTGAATAACCAAGCTTTAGGTATGGTTAAACAATGGCAAGATATGAATTATGAAGGTCGTCACTCAAGTTCTTATGTTGACTCATTGCCTGACTTCCCTAAATTGATGGAAGCTTATGGTCACGTTGGTATTCAAATTAACCATGCCGATGAGCTTGAGTCTAAGCTTGCAGAAGCGATGGCGATTAATGACAAATGCGTATTCATTAACGTAATGGTTGACCGTACAGAGCACGTTTATCCGATGCAAATTGCGGGTCAATCCATGAAAGATATGTGGTTAGGTAAAGGGGAGCGCACAGAATGAGACACATTATTTCCGTTCTCGTTGAAAACGAATCAGGTGCGCTTTCTCGTTTAGTGGGTTTATTCTCTCAACGTGGTTATAACATTGAGACTTTAAACGTTGCGCCAACCGAAGACCCAACACTTTCACGTTTAACGCTTACAACTTATGGTGATGATCATAAAATTGAGCAAATCACCAAACAACTGAATAAATTGGTTGAAGTGGTTAAAGTGGTCGACCTGTCAGAAGGTCCGCATATTGAACGCGAATTGATGCTGATTAAAGTCAAAGCATCGGGTGCTGCACGTGCTGAAATCAAACGTACTGCAGATATCTTCCGTGGACAAATTGTGGATGTCACACCAACGACTTATACGGTGCAGCTTGCGGGTACAACTGAAAAACTAGATGGTTTTATTGACGCGATTGCTGAAAACACCATTTTAGAAGTTGTGCGTTCAGGTGTGTCAGGTATCGCACGCGGCGAAAAAGTTTTAACCATTTAACTAAATTTTATAGTTAATTTTACTCATCGAATTCATTCCATCTCAAAGGATGGAGAGCTTACTCAAGTACTGAATAGACAAGTACTTGAGTAAGATAGGAATCCAAAGCATTTTAGCGGAGACAGCAATGCAAATTTTTTACGATAAAGACTGCGACTTATCTATCATTCAATCTAAGAAAGTAGCGATCATTGGTTACGGTTCACAAGGTCACGCACACGCGCTTAACCTTAAAGATTCTGGCGTAGACGTAACTGTAGGTTTACGTGCTGGTTCTGCTTCTTGGAAAAAAGCTGAAAATTCGGGTCTTAAAGTTTCTGAAGTTCCTGCTGCTGTTGCTCAAGCTGACTTAGTTATGATTTTGACTCCAGATGAGTTCCAATCACAACTTTATCGTGACGTGATTGAGCCAAACATCAAGCAAGGCGCAACTTTAGCATTTGCTCACGGCTTCTCTGTACTTTATAACCAAGTTGTTCCACGTGCAGACTTAGATGTAATTATGGTTGCACCTAAAGCACCTGGTCACACTGTACGTTCTGAATTCCAACGTGGTTCAGGTGTTCCTGATCTTATCGCGATTCATCAAGATGCTTCTGGTAATGCACGTAACGTTGCACTTTCTTACGCTTCAGGTGTAGGTGGTGGTCGTACAGGTATCATCGAAACTTCTTTCCGTGAAGAAACTGAAACTGACTTATTTGGTGAGCAAGCAGTTCTTTGTGGTGGTGCTGTTGAATTGGTTAAAATGGGCTTCGAAACTCTTGTTGAAGCGGGTTATGCACCAGAAATGGCTTACTTCGAATGCTTACACGAGCTTAAATTGATCGTTGACTTGATGTTCGAAGGCGGTATCGCTGACATGAACTATTCAGTATCTAATAATGCTGAATATGGCGAGTATGTAACTGGTACTGAAGTGATTAACGAACAATCACGTGAAGCAATGCGCAATGCACTTAAACGTATTCAATCTGGTGAATATGCGAAAATGTTCATCCAAGAAGGTGCGTTGAACTACCCATCAATGACAGCTCGTCGTCGCCAAAATGCGGCGCATGGTATCGAGGTTACGGGTAACAAATTACGTGCAATGATGCCTTGGATCCAAGCGAACAAGATCGTAGACAAAGAGAAAAACTAATTTCTCGAATCAGTCGATTTGAATTTGAAAGCCCACTCAATTTGAGTGGGTTTTTTATATTCATAGTTACGTGCCTTAAAACGACTAAAGCAGTGCTTTAGAATTCGCTCAGACCTGGGATTCAAGAGAACAAGATTGTAGACAAAGATAAAAACTAAGTTTTAGTTTAATCTTTAAAAAAACCTTATATTAAATAAGGTTTTTTGCGTATGAAGTAAATATTGCTACGTGCCTTGCGCTTCATTTAAAGCAATGCTTTGAATTCCTTGCGCTTCGCTGAGAACAATGTTTTCGCTCCTTGTGCTTCATTCACAGTAGGGTTTTGGGTCCTTGTGCATTATTCTAATCATCCATCCCAAATACGTCGCGCGTATAAACCTTGTTATGCACATCATGCAGCAGTGAACATTTACGGTTACAGACAATTAAATCGGCACGTTGTTTAAACTCGGCTAAATCGTGAATGACTTTGGAATTTAAAAACTTTTTTTGATCTAATTCAGGCTCATAAATAATCACTTTTATGCCATATGCTTTGAGATATTGCATCACGCCTTGTATAGCAGAGGCACGGAAATTATCTGAACCACTTTTCATGGTCAGGCGATAAATTCCAACCACTTTGGGCTGTTGTTTACGAATGGATTCGGCAATAAATTCTTGGCGGGTTTGATTGGCATCTACCACCGCTTTAATTAAGTTGCTCGGAACTTGAGCATAGTTTGCCAGTAGTTGTTTGGTGTCTTTGGGTAAGCAATATCCACCATAACCGAAGGATGGATTATTGTAAAATTGACCAATACGTGAGTCTAAACAGACACCATCAATAATTTGCCGCGTGTCTAGGTGGTAGATTTGGGCATAGGTGTCCAATTCATTGAAATAAGCCACGCGCATTGCTAAGAAAGTATTGGCAAATAATTTAATTGCTTCGGCTTCGGTAGCGTCGGTAAACAGCACCGGACAGTCTTTTTTGATTGCACCTTCTAGCAGCATATTCGCAAAAAGTTTGGCACGTTCTGATTTTTCACCCACAATAATCCTCGAAGGATAAAGGTTGTCATGTAGCGCTTTACCTTCGCGCAAAAATTCAGGTGAAAAAATAATATTTTCGGTGTGATATTTTTGTTTGATGTGTTGTGTAAAACCTACAGGTACAGTGGATTTAATCACCATGGTTGCTAAGGGGTTAATAGACAATACATCTTGAATGACTGCTTCAACGCTTTGTGTATTGAAGTAATTGGTTTCTGGGTCATAATCGGTAGGGGTGGCAATAATTACAAAATCGGCATGTTGATAGGCATCGACTTTGCAATGAGTGGCTTGAAAATTTAATTCTGATTTTGTTAAAAACTCAGAAATTTCTTGGTCGCGAATGGGCGAGATGCGTTGATTGAGTAATTTAATTTTTTTTGCTTGAAGATCATAAGCCACGACCTGATGATGTTGGGCAAAAATCATGGCATTCGATAAACCGACGTAACCTGTACCTGCAATTGCGATTTTCATATTCAATCAAATTTCTTATTATTTATACGTGTTTAATGTGATGAAAATTTATTCAAGCTCGATGACGGTTTGGTGAAGGTTATATGTCGAGTCATTGGGGATATATCGCTTTGCTTACTTTAACTGCTTTGATCGAGTAAAATAATGCGATTCTTGCTTTAGATCTGGTGGGTGAATATGCATATTGTATATGTGAGTGATGGCAAGGCTGGTCATCGCTCTCAGGCATTAGGTCTTTTTAAGGCAATGCAAAAGCAAACACATATTGAGCTCACTTTTGAAGAAATTTCGATTGATCAGTTAGCACTGTTGAGTTTGTTGACTGCATATAAAAAACAAAAACTTGCAGCAGTATCGCAGCCACCAGATTATATTGTTGGGGTAGGCAGTCATACACAATTCCGTGTTTTTTTGATGGGCAAGGTTTTTCCGCAAGCGAAAACCGTGATTTTAATGAAGCCAAATTTTCCATTGTCTTGGTTTGATCATGTGATTATTCCTGAACATGATGGTGTTGCTAAACAGGGCAATGTGATTGTTACAAAAGGTGCGCTGAATCCAATTGAAAATGAGCAGCGACACATGCCAAACCGTATTTTGATCGCATTAGGTGGTTCATCTAAACGGCATGTTTGGAATGCAGATAAGGTGTTGTCTGCGATTGGGCAGATCGTGCAGCAGAATTTGCAGTGTGACATTATTTTGACGAGTTCTAGGCGTACACCTGCTGATTTTTTAGCGACATTGGCTCAGCAAAGTTTTGCTTCACGACTACAAATTTTTCCAGTTGAAGAAACGCCGCAGGGTTGGATTTTTGAAGAGATGCAAAAAGCGGAAGCGGTATGGGTGACTGAAGATAGCGTATCTATGATATACGAGGCACTCACTGCAGGTTGTAAAGTAGGGCTTATTCAGATAGATCGAGTGAAAGAGGATCGGATTACGCGTTCGGTACAGCATTTGCTTGATCAAAAACTTGTATCGAATGCTAGACAAATTGCTGAATTATATTCTACGACTGCTTTTAAAGAAGCAGAGCGTGTGGCGAATAGGATGCTAGTTAAATGAGGTGTAGTTGTTTAAATTGTTATGATGGACTAGCTTATATCCTATTATTCTTTTTTAACAACGATTAAAATATACCAATCTATAAATGGGACATTTATTTGTTTCTTGAGTGATTTATGAAAATATTACATATTGCGAATTTTGGGTTCAACAAACAAGGTGCTCATTTTTATTGTACAGACCGTAAGATTTCTGCGGGTTTGATTGAAAATGGTCATTTTGTATATGACTTTAGTTTTCGTGATATGGCTAGAATGGGAACTATTTTTAAAACAAAAAAATTAGGGGCAAATTGGGCAAATAAAGAAGTTCTTAAAATAGTTTCTAATTTAGAACCAGATCTAGTTTTGATTGGACATAGCGATTTAATGAGTCCAACGGTGTTAAAAGAGATCAAGCAACAATTCCCAAAGACAAAAATTGCATTTTGGTATGTTGATCCTTTGTATTTGGAGCAAAAACTTGGTTTTGTTCGTGAATTTTCTCCATATTTAGATGCTATTTTTTGTACGACTGGTGGAGAATATCTTCAAAAATTGAAACAGCCAAATTTAAAAGTAGCTTATTTTCCTAACGTCGGGCATTCAAATGTTGAAATACTAAAACAATTTGAATCTACAAATATTGATAAAGAATTTATATTCTGTGGTGTTGTTTATAAAGAACCAGAACGTGAAAAATTTTTGAAAGACTTGGCAAATACTCTCCAAGCACATTCATTGAAATACCAATATTATGGTTGTTTTGAGCAAGCTGGCGTGTATGGAAAAGGTTATTATAAAGTGCTTTCAGAAGCGCGTATGGGGTTAAATTATTCACGTAAAAACGATGTAACTTTATACAGTTCAGATCGTATTGTACAGTTAACGGGTAATGGTCTATTAACTTTTAGCCCTCGTATCCCTGATTTTGAAAAACTGTATAGTGAACAAGAAATTGTCTATTTTAACGACCAAAATGATTTAGCTGAAAAAATTAAGTACTATGCAGATCATCCTGATGAGGCAAGAAAAATTGCAGAATTGGGTTGGAGCAAAACGCGTCATAGTTTTAATGCTAAACGTATTACTCAATTTATGCTTGAAGTTACTTTTGATCAGCCTTTATCTGAAGCATATGAGTGGGCACATGAGGTGTATATCTAATGTGGTTTGTTTATGTGGTACTTGGTTTAATTGCTTTTGCTGCAATACTTTACTTATTGGGTAATTATACCTTTTGGTTACCATTACGCAGTGCAAAATTGCCACGTATTGTGATGTTGCATCAAGTAACCCCCCATGCAGAAGCTTCAGGTATGAATATGCCACCGGCTAAATTTGAACAGTTGTTGCAGTATTTGGTAAAAAAACGGGCTATTTTTTGTTTCGTTTCCGAACTTGACCAGTATGAGGGGCAGAGTAATGTTTTTGCCTTATCATTTGATGATGGCTTTCAGGATAACTACCAGTATGCATTTCCTTTACTCAAAAAATATAATGCGAAGGCAACAATTTATTTAGCAACACAAATTGAAGGTATTGAGAAGTTAAATACAGCACAAATTCAAGAAATGTCAGCTTCTGGCTTAATTGAGTTTGGTGCACATACTCAGCATCATGTAAATTTGCTGAAATTGTCTGATGAGGAAGCATTTGCAGAAATGCAGGCATCAAAAAAAGATGTGGAAGTTTTAGTAGGGAAATGTCCAAGCTTTGCTTATCCATTTGGGCGTTTTAATGACAAACATCAACAAATGGCAAAAAAAATTGGTTTTAAAAATGCTGTATCTACACGTAAAAAAGTAGAACCTTATACAGAAACTAATCAATTTAATATTCCACGTGTCAGTACACATGGTGCAATGAATGCTTTGCAAATGCGTATTGCTTTAGCCAAAGGACGTTATAAATTATGATTCCTTGTAGTGTTTATATCGTAACCTTAAATAGTGCTGAATGGCTTGAGAGTACACTGGAAAGTGTAAAAGACTTTTCAGAGGTCATTATTTTAGACTCAGGCAGTACAGATGATACTTATGCTATTGCAGAATCATTTCCCAATACGCGAATTTCTCATCAAGATTGGCAGGGGTATGCGGGTCAAAAAAGCTTAGCTTTAGCGCAATGTAAAAATGATTGGGTTTTAAATTTAGATGGTGATGAAGTTTTATCTTCTGAATTAAAAGCTGAAATTGAGCAAACGATACAAAGTAATCAACTCGATGCTTTAATTATACCAATTAACGATGTGTTTTTAGGTGTTCCTAATAGTAAACATACAAAAAAGCATGCCAAGGTACGTTTTTTTCGTAAGTCTAAAGGGCGATATGACTTAGAAAATAAAGTGCATGAAAATGTGATTGTAGATGGTCAGAGTGTTCGTGCAGAAGGTGATATTTACCATTATGGTGAATCAAGTATTTTTGTTAAAGTTGAAAAGAATAATCAATATTCTGAATTAAAAGCACAAGAAAAATACCAAAAAGGTAAAGTGCCGAGTTTATTAAAGTTGGTTTTAGTTATGCCTCTTACTTTTATAAAGTCTTATTTTATTAGACGTAGCTGCTTAAATGGGTGGAGAGGCTTTGTAAACAGCATGGTAAATGCTTTTTATGCATTTTTAAAGGAAGCTAAATTATTTGAGCAACATCAAAAAATGAAAAATAAACAGGATAATCTATGAAGATTGTTCAAGTTCTGGCAACAAGTGGTGGTGTTGGTGGTTTAGAACAACACACTTTTAACTTGGTTAATGAATTATCTCAGCAACATGAAGTACATATTATTGCACACCCTTGCTATGCGGATAAATTTAATGCGCATGTATGTTTTCATGCTGTAGATTTTTCTCGTAGTCGTTGGAATATATTTTTACTTTGTCAGCTAAAATCTATTATTAATAAAATTCAGCCAGATATTGTACATGCACAAGCAGGAAAAGCTGCTGAATTGATCTCTAAAATAAGAACATGGCTAAAACCTGTTAAATTTGTAACAACAGTCCATGGTACGAAAAAGAACAAATCAATTTATACTTTTGCAGATGCCGTTATTGCAGTAAGTCAGGCTTTAACGCAGGGAATTCCTAGTGAAAAAGCGTATGTGGTTTACAATGGTGTATATACACAACCAAATTTATCTGACGAACAAAAACAACAACTAAATTCGGAAATCTATACTCAATATTCTTTATTAAATTCTTCTAAAAAAATAGTAATGTGTATTGGGCGTTTAGAACCTGTAAAAAATATAAGTTTATTGCTTCATGCAATGTCTAATATAGATGCACATCTTTTTATTATTGGTGATGGGTCATTGCGCTCAGATTTAGAACAACAAACAGCAGCACAAAAAATGCAAGACCGTGTTGCTTTTTTAGGTTTTAGAACAGATGCTCGTGATTTAATCCAAATCGCTGATGTTGTTGTATTGTCCTCGGATCGTGAAGGATTTCCATTAGTGATGGTTGAAGCTTTGCAAGCAAATAAACCGATGGCATCTACACGTGTAAATGGTGTTATTGAATGGTTGCCAGAGCCATATCTTGCAAATATTGGACAGGTGAAAGAGTTGCAACAAGCAATAGAAAATGCCTTAACTGTACAAGCACAAACAGATTTTTTACCTTTGTTCATGAGAGCAAAGCAAGAGTTAACTGTTACAGCCATGGCACAGCAAACGCTCAATATTTATGAGCATTTACTAAAATAGTAGTTTGGGGCTTATTTACTTTTTAACTGATAAGCGTATTGCATCTAAAACTACAAAATTATGTTCAACATTTATTGTATGGCAACCATCATCATTATTGTTCCATGTGGGTAAAACAACTTCTAAAAGTTGCTCTTTATATGAGGTTGGGTTAAGTTCAAGAATTTCTTTGAATTCAATATTTCCACCATAACGCTTTAATGAGTCTTGACTAGGTCTTATAAGTTTTTCTTTATAAATAAAAGGCTTACCAGCCATTCTGAATTGTTGGTGACCTTTGCAGACTGGATTTTGTGGGTGTTCTTGCCAGTTAGGATTTAAAATATCTTCAGTAAAGAAAATATCTAAACGGTCACCAAATTTTTTACAGTTTCTACGTGTGGACGTTAATAAATACCACATCCCTTCATGATAAAGAGGAGTGGTATCTACAGCATCAATATTTTCAAATAAGTTTGAATGTTTTTCCCATTTGAGAGGGAAATCAGTACATTTCCATAGTTCAATAGTTTTATTAGCACTGGTTTCAGGAATCATGTACCAGTTATTTTCTACCTTAAATACACAAGGATAAGATAGGTGATAGTCCAATTTTAAAATAGTTTGTGGCTTTGAGTAGCTTCCATCTTTAAAAACCTCTAAGACTGATAAAAAGCCCACGGGATGAACATCATCTACTTCTTCAAAAAATATAAAGTGTTGATTATTCTCTTGTACATAAAAACAGTCAGCAAAGGTGAATTTGTGTGGTGAATGAATTTCAAAAAGATCTTTAAGCTGTTTTTGATTGTTAAAGGATTCATCTAACCAACCAAAACGCATATACCAATGTGAATTAAATTTTTTGGCTTGTTGGTTTTGTTGAAATTTATACCATTTCTTTAAAATTTTGCGCATCATAAAAATTGGATATATAAGACTATCTATCTAATTCTACATTAGATATTATATTCATTCAGTAAAATATTGATGCTTAGCATAAGCTTATGCATCAGTAGCATCGTATTTTTTAGTCCGTATAACTTTAATTTCATCTTTATATTTCTTGGTTCAGATTTTACAATTGAAATTTAAGGGATTTCTGAAAGTACAATTGTTATAGGAAAATTTAGGAAGACAGATGAAGATTCTTCATACTCTGCATTGGGTTCAATTTGCTGGCACAGAAAAAGTATGTGTTGATTTGTGCAATGAGATGGTGAAAGAACATCAAGTTTATCTTTTGAGTCAGGAGGAAATTCGTCCTTATTTGAATGATAAAGTACAGCTAGTTGAATTTGATTTTGAGAAGAATCGTTATAACCCACTATTTTTATATCAAACAGCTAAATTATTAGAAAAAATATCTCCAGATATTATTCATTGCCATAACACAAAAGAAATTGAGATTATGAAATATGCGCAAATTTTTTTGACAAAAAAAATTCCAATTATTGCTACAAAACATACATTACAATATAAAAAAAAATACAATCTTGCGGATTTATGTGTCGCTATTTTAGAGGATACCAAACAACTTTTGAAGCAAGAGTCGATCATTATCAAAAATGGTATGACATACCAACCACCTACTAAAATTTCTCGTCCTGACAAGTTTTATATTGTACTAGTGGGTCGTTTAGATAAAATGAAAGGTTTTGATATTGCAGTTGAATCTCTTGCATTACTTAATTTTGAGTTCGAATGTCATATTTTTGGTCAAGGTGAAGAACAAGAAAATTTGCAACAGCAGATAAATAGGCTTAAATTGCAAGACAAAGTTTTATTAAAAGGCTTTAGTAATCATATTAATGATGTGTTGTATAGTTGTGACTTACAAATTATTCCATCCCGTTTTGAACCTTATGGGCTTGTCGCTATTGATGCTATTTATTATGCTCCACTAGTGATTTCCTCTCACACAGGGATTAGCGAACAAATTTTGCCAGAGGTATTAAAATTTGAGAATAATCCACAATTCTTATCAGATAAAATAACTGAAGTTTATAATAATTATGATAATTTTATTTATATATTTGATCAAATAAAAGCGACTAAGGACTGTTTTAGTATTGAAAAAATGGCCTCTAGTTATTTAGATGCATACCAAAAACTAATTAATAGCTATTACCCTAATTGAAAAGGTAACCTAATAATGGAGTCATTGATTTAAGTAGTAGACCTCTTGCGAAAGTATAGTTTTATGTAATTTTTGAATTGGCTAAAACCTCATAAAATATAGCTTTTGGCTGCTTAAAATTTGACTAACACAAGAAGTCTAGTATTCGGGTTATATAAATTTTAATACGAAAATCTAAAGTAACAGCTTTAAACTCTGTTAAATTAGACTAGAATCTAATTTTGATCTATTAAAGTCTATATTTATTATTGTTTATCCGAATTCCCCGCCAACACCATATAAATCAGCCCAACAAAAATCACAAACGCACCACCAATAGAACTTAAGCTAAAGTACAAAATGCGGTCATTGGTGTCTAAGGCAAACAGGTTATTGGCCAGAATATAACGCATGAATAACCATTGAGCGACAGCAAATACAATTAGCATAATGCCACGATTACGAACTGCAGGACGCATAGCCATAGTAACGCTCAACTTAAAATTCAAAACGAAGCGCTATTATGCCACTAGCTTGACCATATCTCAATTCATAAAAAAACCCTGCAAATTTACAGGGTTCTTCTCACATTCTCAAAACTTATTCTTGAGATTCTGCTTTTGGTTTTTCACGTAAACGGATACCCAAATCACGCAATTGAGTGGCTTCAACTGGTGCAGGTGCTTGAGTCAATGGACATTCAGCTGTCTTAGTTTTCGGGAAGGCAATCACATCACGAATAGAAGATGCACCTGTCATCAACATCACCAAACGGTCTAAACCAAATGCCAAACCACCGTGCGGAGGCGCACCGTATTTCAATGCATTCAGTAAGAAGCTGAATTTCTCTTCGGCTTCTTCTTCTTCAATACCTAAAGCTTCAAAAATCGCTTTTTGCATTTCTAAAGTATAAATACGCAGTGAGCCGCCACCAATTTCAGTACCGTTCAACACCATGTCATACGCAACAGATAAAGCTTCACCTGGGTTGCTCTTCACATCTTCAACGCTTGATTTAGGTAAAGTGAATGGGTGATGCACAGAGGTCCATTTACCATCATCAGTTTCTTCAAACATTGGGAAATCAACCACCCAAAGCGGTGCCCATTCGCAAGTTGCAAGGTTCAAATCGTGACCGATTTTGACACGAAGTGCGCCCATCGCATCGTTTACCACTTTGGCTTTGTCTGCACCAAAGAATACGATGTCGCCATTTTCTGCGCCTACACGTTTTAATAGATCAAGCACGATTGGCTCAATAAATTTCACGATAGGAGATTGTAAACCTTCGATGCCTTTTTCAAGCTCATTGACTTTAATATACGCCAAACCTTTCGCACCATAGATGCCAACAAATTTAGTGTATTCATCAATTGCACTACGTGGCAATGAACCCGCACCAGGAACACGAAGCGCAACAATACGACCTTTCGGATCTTTCGCTGGGCCAGCAAACACTTTGAACTCAACGTCTTGCATTAAGTCTGCAACGTCTACCAGTTTCAGTGGAATACGTAAGTCTGGTTTGTCAGACGCATAATCACGCATTGCTTCTGAATACGGCATACGTTGGAATTTGTCGAATTTCAAGCTTAGAAGTTCATCGAACATCTTCACGGTCATGCCTTCCATCAAATCCATAATGTCATCGTCACTCATGAACGATGTTTCAATGTCGATTTGAGTAAATTCAGGCTGACGGTCTGCGCGTAAATCTTCATCACGGAAACATTTAGCGATTTGGTAATAACGGTCAATACCGCCCACCATCAACAATTGTTTAAATAATTGTGGAGATTGTGGTAGAGCGTAGAAGCTACCGTTAGATACACGGCTTGGTACTAAATAGTCACGCGCACCTTCAGGGGTGGCACGTGTCAAAATTGGTGTTTCAACATCTAAGAAACCATGATCATCTAAATAGTTACGAATCAGGTTGGTGACTTTTGAACGGAAACGTAAGCGATCTAACATTTCTGGACGACGGATGTCCAAGAAACGGTATTTCAAACGAATTTCTTCTGAAATGTTGGTATTTTCATCGTTCAATGGGAACGGAGGCGTTTCAGATGCTGCAAGAACTTCAATTTCCTTGCCTAAAACTTCAATTTGTCCACTGACCATATTGGCATTTTCTGTGCCTGCATAGCGACGACGTACACGACCTGTGATTTTTAATACAAATTCTGAACGTGCTTTGTCTGCAGTTGCAAATGCTTCTGGAGTGTCTGGGTCAATTACGACTTGCACAAGACCATCACGGTCACGCATGTCTAGGAAAATTACACCACCGTGGTCACGACGACGGTGTACCCAACCACACAGGGTCACGGTTTGATCAATTTGAGCTTCGGTTAAAGAACCGCAATAATGAGTTCGCATCATAGCGTTAAAAATCCAACTATATGGGTTAAGGAAGCGAATACGTAAACAGCGCACCGCCTTTAGCAAAGGTAGGATTATGCCTCTTTGGGCATGTGGCTACAAGAACCTGCCTCAAAAACAGTGGGTTTTTAGCGGGAATCTGCTTGAAACTGAAGAATGTAGGCAGATGAAAGAGAAAGTAGAGCGATAGAGCGTTTATTCCATCCGTCCTTGAAAATCTAAAATCAGAAATAGCAGACAGCCCAAACTCAACATGAGTAAGGCACCTTGACTAAACTCATTGATGGCACGTCCTGTAAAGTAATACAGTTCTTCCTGCCAAAGTGCATCGGGAATATGCCGTGCATAATCCCAAAGCGAGAAACAGCCCAGAGCTACAGACAGTGTAATAAGACCAACTGCATAGCCCAGAACTTTGATGCTTGCAGGTTTGATTTGCCGATGCTTCTTATAATAATGCAGGCTCATCCAAAATAAAAAAGGCAGGGCTAAAATAGAACTACCAATTTGCAAAATTCGATGCATCGGGTAAGTCTGAGCGCCCCATTGCACCGACTGTGCTAAAAAATCCTGAAAGGCAAAGCTGCGAAAGTCGTGATGGGTTAAACCATCCCAAATTAAATGCGTGGCATTCCCCAGTAATAAGCTGAAGATAGTCACTAAAATAAAGCCCAATACTGATGTTGCATGATTCAAATTTAGCGGGTGGTGTATTCCCACAAAACGATATAACGCAGGGCGATATACCAGATACCAAAGTGCACAGAACATAAGGCCCAAGAATAAGTTTGGATAAAACAAGGCTGACCATAAATGTGGCGTTGGGTCTTGGCGTAGGGTAAACAGGCGATGTAAATCTGGCAGCATACAGCCAATTGCAAGTGCAGCAATGGGTAGCCGTTGTCCTGAGAGTTTAGCTAGCGGAGGCGCAAGTACAGCATGAGATAAGGTAAAGGGCATACCAATAAAAAGAAGAATAAACGTCAGCAGAATTGAAGGCGTAGCTTAACTGAAAGAAAATACGGAATGAGAATGTTTTTTATTGCAATGCTATTGAAATGTTATATTATAACAACAATTGTTTTTTGCTACTTTGAGCATGGGTCATGGCGTTCCATAAGAATTTAATAACAGTTTCAATTTTTGCAGTACTTAATCCAGCAGCATTTGCAAATACGGATGTTACCAATACACAACTGGAAACGATTCAGCTACAAGCACATCCTTTGGTACAAACTGCGGCAGATTTCGCTGTAGCAGATCATGTGATTGATCAGAAAACGTTGGCAGAGCGCAGCACCACTATAGGTGATGCAATGGCAGATGAGCTAGGGGTCTATTCTAACCAATATGGTTCAGGCTCTAGCCGACCTGTCATTCGTGGGCAAGATGGCCCACGTGTTAAAGTGCTGCAACATGCTTCAGAAACGGCAGATGTTTCTACACTTTCACCTGACCATGCGGTAACGGTAGATCCAATTTTGGCCAAGCAAGTTGAAATTATTCGTGGGCCATCAACCTTACTTTATGGTGCGGGTACCGTAGGTGGTTTGGTCAATGTCACTGACCAAAAAATTCCAACGCAAATGCCAAATAATGGTTTAGAAGGACAAGTCGGTCTGCGTTATAACACAGGTAGTGATGAAAAACTGGCCAGCGCAGGTGTGACCGCAGCAATTGGTGACCAGTTTGCGCTGCGTGTAGAAGGTTCTAAGCGTAAGGCTAATGATTACATTACCCCAAACTATTGGGTAGAACATCATAATGATGAAGCAGGGCATGACGACCATGATCACGGACATAATGATCCAGGTCATGATCATGATGATGAAGGCACACATTTAGATAAAGCACGTCGTGTAGAGAATACCTTTGCTGAAGGGCAAACGGTGAATATTGGTGGCTCATGGATTCATGATCGTGGTTTTGTGGGCGTTTCATATAGTAATCGTCAGGATAAATATGGGTTGCCAGGGCATAGCCATGAATATCATGGTTGTGTATTGCACGATGATCACTTTCATGGTTGCCCAACACCTAATTCAAATACTGTTGAAGAACATGCACATGGTGGCCCATGGGTGGATTTAGAATCACACAGTTATGATTTGCGTACCGAACTTGATCAGCCCTTTGCAGGCTTTGATAAACTTCGTGCGCATGCCAGTTTTACAGATTATGAGCATGATGAATTAGAAGAAAATAAAGTCATCAGTAACTTTAAAAGCAAAGGATATGATGCACGTTTAGAATTGGTGCACAAACCCCTTGCAGGTTGGGAAGGTGTGTTTGGTACACAGTTTAGCCAGCATGAAATTGATTTGACTGGTCAGAAGGAAAAACATGGTGATCATTATCATGAAGCAGTACCTATGCCAGATACGAAAACACAAAAATACAGCTTATTTGGTTTAGAGCATAAACAATTTGGTGATGTACATGTGGAACTTGGTGCGCGTGTCGATCATCAAAAAGTGAAAGCAGATTCGGACAAAAAAGATTATTCAGGTACTGGTGTATCTGCTTCTGCTGCAGCCAATTGGCAGTTTGCACCCAACTATAAATTGTCACTCACAGGCTCACATCAGCAACGTTTACCTGTAGCGCAAGAGCTCTATGCTGATGGCTTACATTTTGCAACCAATACTTACGAGGTGGGGAATCCTGATCTAGATAAAGAGACATCTAATAATTTAGAGTTAGGTTTGCACTATGAAGCCGACAAACTCGATTATTCGCTGCATGTTTACCATAATTGGTTCGATGATTATATTTATGGCGCAACAGTAGCGCAGAAAGGTAATTTGCGTGGTGTGGAATATACTCAAGACAAAGCCAAATTCTACGGTACAGAAGCCAAGTTAGGCTATCAGCTGAGTCCAGATTATAAACTCAGTGTGTTTGGTGATTATGTTCGTGGCGAAATAGATAACCAAAATGCACCACGTGTACCTGCAGGCCGTTTGGGAACTAAAGTAGATGCTAACTTTGCCGATGGTTGGTCGGGTATGGCGGAATACTATCGTGTATTTAAGCAAGACAAAATTGCAGCGTATGAACAAGAAACAGAAGGCTATAACATGGTCAATGTTGGCGTAGCTTATGCAGGAAACTATGCCAATAAACAAGATTACCGTGTGTATTTTAAAGCCAACAACTTGTTAGATGATGAAGTCTACTCACATGCATCTTTCTTGTCGCATATTCCACAAGTGGGTCGTAACTTTACTGTGGGCGTTGAATTTGGTTTCTAAAATTCAATTTGGGCTTTATAGGATGTCTGTGTGAAAACACAGAAATCCTCTTGAAAATCCAAACAATAAAACCTAGTCTGAGCGCATCGGACTAGGTTTTTTGTTATGCGTATTTTTCAGCGAATTCACCAAAAATTGAATTGGTCGCCTCGGGCTTATTTGGGACTGGTTTTAGGTTTACTGGCTTTGGGTTATTTGTCCTCGGCTATTTACCACAGTCTTAAACCGTTACCAGATGGTCTGAATTACACCGGAAAATTACGCCATGCACCTGTCAAATTTATTGCCGATCAGACCTATATTGATGCGCAAGGTGTTCAGCAGCAACAGCACCAAATTTTTAAGGAGATTTTAGGCTTAATTGATGCTGCGCAAACCACCATTGTGGTGGATATGTTTTTGTTTAATGCAGAGGTGGGGACGTCTAAACAACAGCATCAGCCACTGACACAGCAATTGACCGAAGCTTTAATTCATAAACGTCAGATGCAGCCAAATATTGAAATTAAGGTCATTACAGACCCAATTAACTCAGTATATGGCGGTATTGCACCTGAGCATTATCGTCAATTACGTCAAGCAGGCATTGATGTTATTGAAACCGATTTAACGCCTTTACGGGCATCGAATCCATTGTGGTCAGGCTTTTGGTATCTCTGCTGTCAGGGTATTCCAAATAATGCAGAAAAAGGTTGGCTACCAAGTCTTTTCGGGCAAGATAAAATTACCCTGCGCAGTTATTTCAGCCTGTTTAATTTTAAAGCCAACCATCGTAAAACCATTGTGGTCGATACCACCGAAGGTTGGAAAGCGTTGGTGACCTCATTGAATCCGCATGATGGTAGTTCGCGTCATTCCAATATTGCCTTAGTGGTCACTGGCAATACGGCGGTGGATATTTTGCAGACAGAACAAGCTGTGGCACGTATGTCGCAAGGCAATGTGTCTGGGGTGATTGTGGGTGAGTTTGAGGCAGATTCGTCTTATCCTCAAGTGCAAGTCATCACTGAACAAGCCATTTTAGAGGGCAGTTTGACACTGATTCGGCAGACCAAAGCGCAAGAACATCTGGATTTGGCGATGTTCTATTTATCGGAGCGACAAATCATCAAGGCACTGATTGCTGCACAGCAACGTGGCGTACAAGTGCGAGTATTACTGGACCCGAATAAAGATGCTTTTGGACGTGAAAAAAATGGCATTCCAAACCGACAGGTGGCGGCAGAATTACATGCTGCAGGGGTGAAGGTACGTTGGTGTAATACCCAAGGTGAGCAATGCCACAATAAAATGCTGATGAAATCTAATGCCAAACAGGCAGAATTGACTTTAGGCTCTGCAAATTTCACCGCACGTAATTTAAAAAACTATAATTTAGAAAGCAACTTGCGTGTGGTCGGACAGGTGCAAGACCCTGTATTTCAGGATGCTCAACACTATTTTAATACCGCATGGTCAAACCTTGAGGGTAAAAATATGAGTGTGGATTATGCGGTTTATGCCGATGAATCGAAGTGGAAATATGCGTTGTATCGCTTTATGGAGTGGAGCGGTTTATCGACATTTTAGTTTCCCTCATCCCGACCTTCTCCCTGAGGGAGAAGGGGGTGTCAGAACCTAATATTACTTCTCGGGATTTGGCGGCACCATTTCATCCAAATCTTTATCACTCATTTGATCTAACTCGGCAATATCGGTTTTGATTTTCCATTGTGCTTCATCATCCACAGGATTCGGTAAACGCGCTTCTAACCAATCACAAACCACATCTGGGCTAAATTCTGGATGGTTGCATTGAATTACCCACGATAAAAAATCTTTGGCTTCACCATTCATATACGGTGGCGGTGAAACAGGTAAGAATTGAGTCGGCAAGCGCTCATCTCTGGAAATATAATTCAGCACATGTCCCAATTCCTGCACAGTTTGCCATGCTAACGGATGTTCTACATCAATTTGAAATTTGAACCACCATGCATGCTGACCGTCTGAACCATAAGCGTCTACACGGGCTTGCTGTACACTCGGAACTTTGCAGAAAAACTGATGAAGGCGGTCAAAATTTAATTCAGGCACGAGGTTTCATCCAATTTCAAAAAAAATGTATCTTAGCATAGGGGCTATAGATATTTCATAAATGGCGAGCCGTGTCGGTGAAATCTGCGGAGACGAAAGTTTAAAATTGCTGATTTTTTATTCATTGTTTATCCTTAATTTGAGCTTAGAATAAAAATATGAAAATAGGAGTGCTAGATATGAAAGTGGCGATTTTAACTGCATTGAGTGGCATGCTATTTTTAGGTGTGTCGATGCAGAGTTTGGCCGAAACCAATCGTTGGGCAGGATATACAGGCGTCAATACACAGCGTGATCAGCATCGTCCTTATTCGCCACAACATCGTCCTGCTTATCCGCAGCATCGACCTTATCATTCACAGCAACCCTATTCCTATCCACCACATTATCCATACCATCAACGACCTGTGCCGCAGTGGGGGCAGCCAACCATTCGTAGTGGCATCAATATTCAATACAATGCGCCAAGTACTGTGCAATATAACCACCAAAGTTACAGTTGGGTAAATGGTGAGCCAAGTAGCGCACATATTGAAAGTTCGACCTATCGTGTGGTGACCGACTGGCAGCACTTGGGTTTACCCGCTCCGCCACGAGGTATGTACTGGATTTTTGAACATGGGCGTTATGTGTTGGTGGCAAATCGTTGAGAAAAAAGTGAAATCATAGAGATCAATGCTTCTAGATATTGAATATCTAGAAGCATTTTTTTGACCTATTTTAGATTTTTACGCCAATTCATCATCTTCTGGGCGAGGGGTTTTGCCTTGTGCTAAAGGCTTTTCACTGTGTTTGTCTCGAATAACGGAAGGGTAATGCCAAGATGCAAAACGCACCACTAAAATTGCAGCGGCTAAAATTAAAATTGAACCAGTAATAATCACTAAGTCGAGATCAGCTTTATGGTCGTGTTGAATATCTGAAATTAGCAAACGGGTTAGTGCGGTAATGGCAATATAAATTAAAAAACTCACAGGCATGTGATTGGTTTTAAAATAAATACCCACCATTGCACCTAGTTCTAAATAGATAAAAAGCAATAAGATGTCATCAATAGTGGCATATTGTTTGATGGTGAAAATATCAATTACCGTATGTCCAGCAGACCAAATGACCATACAGCCAATGATAAAGAGCGCAAGATAATGAAAACTTTCTACAGCCCAATTGCCATATTTGTCTAATAGGCTTTCAACTGCTTGAATATTTTTATCTATTTTTGAACGACGTACTGCCATTTTCACCTCCTGTTTGAGTATGGATATTCAGACTTCAACAAAGGTGATGCAAATTTCATGCACAAATTAGAATAGGGATATAAAATTTAGTACAAAAAAACGCCTGATGATTCAGGCGTTTTTGCGATAATGTATTAATTAAGACTGGTTGGTGAAGTAATCTTCACTGAAGTTCATTACCACTTCTGCACCCGCTTTCACTTTGGTAATGCGTAAAGCTAGTTCTGGCAAAATACGTTGTACAAAGTACAGTGCTAATGACAATTTGTTTTGATAGAACTCACCCTCTTTTTGTTTGGCTGCATTGGCAATGCGCGCAAACATATATGAGAAGCTGAGCAAACCTACCGCATGTAAATAATCAACCGCTGCTGCGTTCGGGAAATCTACATTTTCTTTGGCTGCATTTAAAACGTATTGAGTCACGGATTCAACTTCAGTCGCTGCATCTAAAGTTGCATCTTTAATGAAGTTGAGGTCTGCATCTAAACCATTGGTAAAGTCACGGATTTCTGCAATGTATTCTGCAATAAATTCGCCATTACATTTAATGGTTTTACGACCAATCAAGTCTTGCGATTGTACGCCGTTGGTGCCTTCATAAATTTGGGCGATACGTAAATCACGAACACATTGCTCCATACCCCATTCACGGATATAACCATGACCACCGAAGCACATTTGCGCATCAAGTGTCGCATTGAAAGCAGTATCGGTTAAGTAGGCTTTGGCAATTGGGGTTAACAGTGCAACACGGTCATTGGCTTTTTTCACAGCTTCTGCATCGGTAGAGAATTTAGTGATATCCAATTGTTGACCCACATATACCGCAAATGCACGTGAAGCTTCGTTATTGGCACGTGCATTGAGCAGCATACGACGCACATCGCCATGCACCAAAATGCTATCCGCTGCTTTGTTTGGTGATTTTACGCCCGATGCACTACGGCCTTGAATACGGTCAGTCGCATATTGTGCAGCATTTTGATAAGCAAATTCAGAAGCACCAAGACCTTGGATACCCATTGATAAACGTTCATAGTTCATCATCACGAACATGGCTGCAAGACCTTCATTTTCTTTACCGACCAAGAAACCCTTCGCACCGTCAAAGTTCATCACACAAGTCGCAGAGGCTTTAATGCCCATTTTGTGTTCGATTGAGCCTGGGGCTACAGGGTTGCGTTCACCCAATGAACCATCTTCATTCACCAAGAATTTTGGCACGATGAATAAAGAAATACCGCGTGAACCTGCAGGAGCATCAGGTGTTTTCGCTAAAACTAAGTGAATGATGTTTTCTGCGAGGTCGTGATCACCACCTGTAATGAAGATCTTAGTACCTGTAATGTTATAAGTACCATCTTCGTTGCGTTCAGCTTTAGTTTTAATAATCCCTAAATCTGTACCTGCATGCGGTTCAGTTAAGCACATGGTACCTGACCATTCGCCAGAGTAGATTTTAGGTAAATAGGTTTCTTTCTGTTCTTGTGATGCATAACTGCTTAACGCCATGCCTGCACCGACAGACAGTAGTGGATACAATAAGAATGATGGGTTGGTGGCAAAGAGCATTTCATCTGACAATACTGTCAGCATTTTTGGCATGCCTTGACCGCCCCATTCTTCATCTGCGCCTAAACCAATCCAGCCGCCTTCGGCATATTGTTTAAATGCTTCTTTAAAACCAGCAGGGGTAGTCACTTCACCATTGTTATAGATCGCGCCTTCTTCATCACCGCTACGGTTAATCGGCAGCGTCACATTTTGGGCAAATTTTGCCATTTCTTCCAAAATTGCTTCAGCCGTTGCAGCATCAAGGTGAGCGAGGTTTTCATTGTTTTGCCAGAATTGTTCTGCATTGAATACATCATTTAAGATGAATTTCATATCGGCAAGTGGGGCATTATAAATTGGCATGTGAGTTCACCTGTTTATTGTTTGAATCTTGATTCGTTGAGTTCAGTGTAATCTACAATTGTGAATGTTGTAGACCACTAAAGCGAAAGAATGCTTTATTTATAAAGAAAAAGGACTGTCAATGCTATGACCGTCCTTTCTCAATTTCTGTACTCAAGAGTACAACATTTTGAATATCCCGCTAAATATGTTCAATATTTAGCGAGTTTCAATTTTCGCTTAGAAAGCAAAGTGTTCAGCATCTAATGCAAATAGTGGCTCTACACCTGTTGCAATCACGTCTACGTGTGAGCGAACACGTGGCAAGATTTTCTTGAAGTAGAAACGTGCAGTCGTCACTTTAGCATTATAGAAGTCTACATCGGTTGTGCCTGCTGCAAGTGCTTCTTGAGCGACCAATGCCATACGTGCCCATAGGTAAGCTAGTGTTACATAACCAGAGAAGTACATGTAGTCTACTGCTGCAGCACCTACTTCCTCAGGGTTTTGCATTGCACGCATACCAATTTGCATGGTCAAATCGCCCCATTCTTTATTGAGCGCTGCGAGCGGTTCAACAAATTCTTGCATTGCTGCGTTGTCTTTGTTGGCTTCTGCAAATTTATGGATGATTTTGGTGAAGTCTTTCAACATTGCACCTTGTGTACCCAAAACTTTACGACCTAACAAATCGATTGCTTGAATTTCAGTTGTACCTTCGTACAAGCATGAAATACGTGTATCACGCACAATTTGTTCCATGCCATGCTCAGAAATGAAGCCATGACCGCCGAAGACTTGCACACCATGTTTTGCAGATTCAGAACCTGTTTCAGTTAAGAATGCTTTTGCAATAGGCGTCAATAAAGACAAGATGTTGTCAGAGTATTTACGCTCTTCTTCGGTTGCACCTTGCTCCACGATATCTGCGTGTAGAGACAACAGATACACTAGTGCGCGACCACCTTCAGCAAACGCTTTTTGAGTCAATAGCATATTGCGTACAGCAGGATGCACAATAATTGGATCTGCTTCTTTTTCAGGAGCTTTCGGACCAGAAAGTGAGCGCATTGCTAAACGGTCTTTGGCATAAGTCAACGCACCTTGGAAAGAACCTTCAGATGCTGCAAGACCTTGTACCGCTGTACCGATACGTGCAGTGTTCATGAACGTGAACATGCAGTTAAGACCACGGTTTTCAGGGCCAATCAAGAAACCTTTCGCATTATCAAAGTTGATGACGCAAGTTGCATTGCCATGAATACCCATTTTGTGTTCGATTGAACCACAACGTACACCATTACGCTCCCCTAAAGAACCATCTGCATTCAGGTTGAACTTAGGAACGATGAACAGAGAAATACCTTTAGTTCCTTTAGGTGCACCAGGTAAACGTGCCAATACGATGTGCACGATATTCTCTGCCATGTCATGTTCACCAGCAGAGATAAAGATTTTCTCGCCCGAGATTGCATAGCTTCCGTCGGCCTGAGGTTCAGCTTTAGTACGGATAATACCCAAGTCAGAACCTGCATGAGATTCGGTTAAACACATGGTACCTGTCCACTCACCTGAAACAAGCTTTGGCAGATAGGTTGCTTTTTGTTCATCTGAACCGTGGTGTTCTAAAGTACGTACAGCACCATGAGAAAGACCTGGGTACATGCCCCATGCCCAGTTTGCTGTACCTACCATTTCTGAAATCACGTTTCCTAGAGAAACAGGTAGACCTTGACCGCCGTATTGTTCTTCAGCAGAAAGAGACGGGAAGCCAAGTTCGATATATTTTTGATACGCTTCTTTAAAGCCCGTTGGTGTAGTCACCACGCCATCATTCCAAGTACAACCTTCACGGTCACCCACTTGGTTTAACGGAGATAATTCGTTTTCACAGAAATCTGCTGCAGCTTCCAAATATTGGTCAACCAATTCACGGCTTACGTTTTCTTGGAATGCAGGTAATTTTGCATAGTGATCTTCGGCATTTAATAATTCATGCAAAACAAATTGCATATCACGTAAAGGCGCTTTGTATTGTGGCATATCGGTTTCCTCAATACTGGTTTGACCAGCGTTATATTTTAAATGGATTTCAGCGCATGCCTTATTAGACATGCCGTGTTGCAATGGTTGTAATCGTGCAACATCTTCTAATTCGGTACAAGCATCTGCATAGCATTTCTTGGTGACTGTAAAGTCAAAGATTTTTACCTTGAAATGGCTAAGTTGTTTGAGTGTAAATAGTTTTGCTGAATTTGAAATCATACAAATAGTCAAAACCGTAAAGAGATATGTCCAATAAAAAGGGCGCAATTTGCGCCTTTTTTATCTATTTATGCTTTTTAGAGTGGCTTAAGCAGCCTTATCCGGTGCTGAAACAGGTGCGTTAGGTTGGAAGTGAACGATACATTTGCCATCTATTGTTTGTGTGCCGACTTTTAGCTGCACGGCTTGGCCATCCGTTTGACCTTGGCAGGCTTTGGTCGCAGCTTGTTCACGCGCTTGACGTTCAGCTAAACGTTGATCGTATTGCTGAGTTAACTCAGCACGTTTCGCATCGGTTAGTGGTTCGCCACGATGCATATGCATGCCACGGAATTCACCACGATCGGCTTTATCGCCACGCATTGGGCGATGTTCACCACGTTTCATTTTATCGCGGTTCGGTTTAAATGAAATCGCACATGTGCCTTCTAGTGTTTGCTCACCTGCTTTAATTTGGACTGCTGAACCCACCGCTTTGCCATCGCAGGCTTTTTTTATGTCTTGCATGACTTGTTTACGTTCAGTACGCATTTTTTCAAATTGTTTGCGTTGTTCAGGCGTCATGTGACGGTCTTTCTGATAATGACCATGCATATATTGCGACTGCTTCATATCTTTTGGTGCTTGGGTGGATTGACAGGCAGTCAACGCACCTACAGATAAAACGCTTGCAGTGGCTAAAGCAATTTTTGTCATCTTATTCATTCTAAATTCCCCCATACAAGAGCATGTGATTTTGGATGATTAAAGATTAAATAATAAAGATGTAGAAACAATGGAGAGTTTTTTCTAGCACTGTTGGTTACAATGCTCAAAATCGACAAAAAAAGCTGAGATTGCGCTTTTGAAAATTCGCCGTATACCCATCGCATTACGCCTGTTCTTAACAGTGCTGCTGACGACCTTGCTGATTACCACGGTCAGCTTGGGGGTATTGCATGTCAATATGCAGCGAAACTTCAGCAAATATGTGGCCGATGTCGAAATGCAAAAGCTGGACTTGCTCACTCAAAACTTGGCAGAAGTCTATGCGGTATATCACGATTGGGGCAATGCCATTCAGGCGCAAATTCTCCAAATTGAAGGTGAAGCTGCGCCCGATGATTATGACCGTTTATCGCGGTGGTGGTTGCGTCGTCAGTATGACATTGCTTTGCAGCAGCGTTATTTTCAGGAACACACCCTCGCCAATGTCAACTCAAGTGTAGTCGAGCCTGAGCCAGGCAAACGACAAGCCAATGCGGAAGAACTTCGCTGGTTAGAGCTGAATTTACCTTCACAATTTCAGCCATTTGAAGGTTTAGTATTTCCTTTGAGTGCCAATCAGAATGCTTTCCGTCCTGATCGTAAAAATGAAGGACACCAAAACGCGACAGAATCATCTGGAAAAAAACAATTTATTTCGATGCCTGACCGTTTAGGCTTGAGTTCACGCTTATCTTTATATGATGCTCAGCGGCAATTTGTAGTGGGAGAGCCTGCTGAAACTCAAATTTCCTTTCGTCCAATTATGGTCGGTGAAAAAATCGTGGGTTATCTGGGCTTAAAACCAGTGTTAGATCAGGAAGATGCTTTAAGTATTAATTTTTTTAGTAAACAAACTCGTTATTTATTATTGGCTTATGCTTTAAGTATTTTGGCGAGCTTGATTGCTGCCTTATTGTTGGCGACCTACTTTAAAAAGCCAATTCAGCGCTTATTAAATGGCACACGTGAATTAACCAAAGGCCATTATCAGCATCAGGTCAAGGTCAATCGTAATGATGAGTTGGGTGATTTATCTACCGAATTGAATCATTTGGCGGTGATTTTAGATCAACATGAAACTTCACGTCGTCAGTGGGTGGCAGATACTTCGCATGAATTAAAAACGCCATTGGCGGTGTTGCAGGCGCAAATTGAAGCCATGCAAGATGGTATCCGCAAAGCCACACCAGAGCATTTGGCTGCGATGATGCATCAGGTCAATAATCTGAAAAAACTCACACAGGATTTATCGGACTTGGCGCAAGCCGAAGCCATGCAGCTGAAATGCTATTTTTCGATTATTGATCCATGGCAAGTGATTGAGCAGGAAATCGAAAGCTTTAAGCCGAAATTTGAACAAGCGCAGTTGGACGTGATCGTGTCGGGTGAAGGCACGCAATTACAATTGGATATAGACCGTTTTAAGCAAATTATGCTCAACTTATTGAGTAACAGTATTCGCTATACCGAAGCGGGTGGGCAGGTACATATTCACACCAGTCAAAGCGCAACAGAATGGACAGTATATGTAGATGACAGTCCGTTTGGTTTAAGTGATGAACAATTGGCACGTTTGGGTGAGCGTTTCTATCGCGCCGATGATTCACGTACACGTGCCACAGGCGGGACAGGTTTAGGTCTGGCTTTATCGGTCAAAATTGCTAAAGCATTGGGCGGAGAGTTAAGTTTTGCACATTCACCATTGGGTGGTTTACGTTGCAAATTAAGCTTTCCCAAAACAATCAAATCTTGAAAGACTTTAAGGAATCGTGCATGAAACATATCTTGCTGGTTGAAGATGAAATTGAACTTGCCCAATTGGTGCGAGATTATTTAGAAGCTGCTGGTTTTGAAGTCAGTATGTTTCATGATGGACAAGAAGCCTATGACAGCTTTTTGCAGCGTAAACCGAGCTTGATGATTTTAGATTTAATGGTACCGCGTATGGATGGTTTGACCATTTGCCGCAAAGTGCGTGAACAGTCCGATGTGCCTATTATTATGGTCACGGCACGTACTGAAGAAATTGATCGGGTGCTAGGCTTGAACATGGGCGCAGATGACTATGTGTGTAAGCCTTTTAGCCCGAAAGAATTGGTCGCGCGCGTGCAAGCGGTGTTGCGCCGTTTGGAACGTAAGGCTGAGTCCGAAGATCAGTCTTTGTTCCGTATGGATAAAGCGCAGCAGCGTATTTGGTATCAGCAAAAAACCTTGAATTTGACCCCTACCGAATTCCGTTTATTGGAATTGTTTTTAGAGCATGTCGGGCAGGTGTATTCACGCGCGCAGTTGCTAGACCATATTAACCCAGACAGTTTTGAAGTGGCAGATCGGGTGATCGATAGCCACATTAAAAACTTGCGCCGTAAAATTTCTGATGCTGCCGAAACAGGTAATCGACATGAGTGGATTCAGGCGGTGTATGGTGTGGGTTATCGTTTTGAATATCCTGATGAGTAAAAAAAATTAATCTAGTCCATCTTTAATACAGAGAGATGGGCTAGATAAAATATTTGTCATTTCACATCACAGCTAAATTTTGTAGTTTGTACAATCAATTGTTCAGCAGGACAATGGTTTTTATTGCATAAACATTTTGCAAGATACTAATTTTTAAAGGTTTGTTGATGTTTTAATAAAATCATAGTGTTAGGCATTTGTGCAACAAGGCTATTAAGATGAGCAACTCACCATCACTTCTGGCACATCACTTGGTAAAGGTGCTAAATCTTCAGGTTTTTCCAATGCTGTTTGCTGAATATAGGGTTGGCTGAGCAAGTTAAATAAACGCTCAACTTCTGAAAAATCATCACGCTCTGCTTGCTCAATCGCCTTTTGTGCCATGTGATTGCGCAAAATATACTGAGGGTTGACTTGCTGCATAGCAATATCTAAGGCATCGGTATCCTGATGTTCACGAATTTGTAAATACTGCGCCAAAAAGCTTTCCCACTGACGACGATCCAAACAATCATCCAGTATTTCAGTATATTGTTTATTTTGTAGGCGGATAAAGCTCTGGGTGTAATCCAGCTGTTCACTTTGCAAAATGCGTAAGAAATTGGTTGCGCAATCAAAACTGTCTTTATGGAAGCTTGGCAGTCCCATTTTTTCACATAAACCGAGTTTATAATGCTCCAAAAAAGTGGGTTCAAAATGTTCTAAGCATGCTGCCAGTGCTTGTTTCCAGTGTTCTTTCTGATCTGGGTTTTGCTCAAGTGGAATTAAATTATTTAACCAGACCCATAAATTCCAGTGTGCTACGCTGGGTTGTTGTTGGTAGGTATAACGTCCTTGATAGTCCGAATGATTGTTGATCCAATTGGGACGAAAACGCTCCATAAAGCCATACGGGCCGAAATCGAGTGTTGAACCTGTGAGATTTAAATTATCGGTGTTCATCACCCCATGCGCAAAACCGACCAATTGCCATTTGGCAATCATGACAGCGGTACGTTGAATAACTTGCGTAGCAAAGGCGAGTACAGGCTGTTCGGCTGCCAAGCATTCTGGATAGTGCCATTCGATACACTTTTGCACAAATTCAGGCAGTAATTCAGGTTGATACTGATTGATCCATTCAAAATGTCCCAAACGAATATGACAGTCTGATGTGCGTAATAGCATTGCACCAAGTTCTAATTTTTCACGTTGTACGCCTTGAGTAGATGAGGTAAATCCAACGGCATTGCTTGATGGCACACCCAGTGCATTTAAAGCATGACCTGCCAAATATTCACGAATCACTGAACGTAATACTGCACGTCCATCTCCCATACGTGAATAAGGCGTTTCCCCCGCACCTTTTAAATGCAGGTCGATTGTACGTTGATGTGTGTCCAAAACTTGCGCAATGAGTAAACCGCGTCCATCTCCCAATTGACCTGCCCACTGACCAAATTGATGTCCTGCATAGACCATTGCCAAAGCAGGAAATTCTTTAAACGTCTTTTGACCACTGCAAATTTCCACCCATTGCTGTTGTTCTTCGGCTGTCCATTGCAGTTCTTTTGCCAAGGCTGCATTAAAGTGTCCTGCTTTTGTACCTTTTAAAGGTAAAGGCTGCTGCATGTGATAAAGACGGGCGGGCAGGGTCGGATAACGTGGATTAAATTGCATGATGATGAAGCGCTTGGCACAAAGTGAGTTTCACTATAGCAAACTTAGACTTTAAAAACTGTAGTCTAAAAATGCAGAAAGCCCTGAACAGGTCAGGGCTTTCGCAGTGCATCAGAACAGAGGTTTATTCAGATACAGGATTCTTTTTCAGGTTGCGCATCAGCAAGTTCAAGGTTTCACGATGGTGTGAAAGACGCTGTTCAACCAATTGGAATTCAACTTTTAATTTGTCATCCATTTGGTGGATTTTTTCAGCTACAGACGCTTTTTTCGCCTGAATTTCTTGCTCTTTTAACTTTGCCCAATCGTTCAAAGTTTGAGTAAAGGCATCATATTCTTGCGAAATACGGCTTTTAACTTGGCCAATGTCATCATTTACATTGTGTCCATAGACCGCCAAGTCTTGTTCTGCATATTTAAAACGCATCGCCAATTCTGCTTTTTTAATATTAAAGCTTGGAATACGGCGTAAGTTTTTCGCTAAGCCCAACTTCGAGCATGACCAAATTAACCATTTGGTTGGATCATATTGCCACCATTTTACGCCATTACGATAATCATACTGAAAAATGTGGTGATAGTTATGATAACCCTCGCCCCAAGTGGCAATTGCTAACCAGAAATTATCACGCGCGGTATTTTCGTCAGTATAAGGACGCGAACCCCACATGTGGCACAGCGAGTTAATAAAGAAGGTAACATGGTGGCTTAAAATCAGACGCATTAAACCGCCCAATAACAACACGCCCCACATATCGCCCACAGCCCAACCTATTGGCACCAAAATGCCAACGTGAACTGCAATTACGAGCGGAATATAGTATTTGTGTTGGAACATCACCAGTTTGTCATTTAACAAGTCTGGTGCATTTTTAAAGTTTGGCTCTGCGGCAGGATAGTCACGTAACATCCAGCCCATGTGCGCATACCAAAAGCCGTTATTAATTGAATATGGGTCTTTTTCGACGTCATCGACATGGCGGTGATGGGTACGGTGACCTGAACCCCAGAACAAAATACTGTTCTGAACGGCAAAAGTCCCCATAATCATCAAAAGAATTTTTAAGGGAAGGGTAGCTTCATAAGCACGGTGTGCCCATAAACGGTGATAACCTGCTGTAATACCCAAGCTACTTACGCCAAGTAATACAAACATGCTGATCCAAGCGGCTAAGCTAAAATCATGGTGATAGGCATACCAAGGAATCGCGATCACTGCAACAATAGGTAAGAAAACCAGTGCAAAGATGGCAATCCAGTTGATTGGGGCTTTGGGTAAGGGAGCATTCATCTCCAACAGCACTCCTAGAACCTTGGGAGGTATAAATGGACGCTTAATCCGTTATAACGCTATGACCGATCTATAGATTGAAATCATAGTATTAAATTTTTTAGGGATTAATTTTTTCGCATATTAGCATGAGTGTATTCACGATCACAGCATTATTGTACAGTTGTATTGTACTGGGTGGTAACAGAATATAATGGTATCTGCGAGATTTTACGGAAATATGATATACGGTAGCCAAACAAGCACGATAAATCATTTATTTATTCATCAATATGCTTAAGGTTACCGCTTACAAGTGTTGCATCATCAGTTTAGGATAATCGGTAATTAAACCCTGAATCCCTAAATCTTTAAGCTGTTTGGCGCGTTCAATCTGGTTGACTGTCCAAACGCTGATATTCAGTTGGGCCTGTTGTGTGGCTTTAATGAGCGCACCGGTTGCGAGTTCGTTCATCCAACCAATTTGGCAACAACCTAATTCTAAAGCCTGATCAATGGCTTGATATTGCAGATCATCTTCAACCAATAAACCGCGTTTAAAGCGTGATTTTTGTTGTTGCAAAGCCCAGTGAATTTTCGGATCAAAACTGGTGATGATGGCGTTGTGTTCAAAACCCTTCAAATGTTGCTCTAAACTTTGGGTAATTTTTTCGGCAGCGGCATGCGAGTTGACCGCTTTGACTTCTACTTCAATATGATCAAAATTTTGAATAATGGTCATGGTTTGATTGAGTAGGGGCGTGGTTTCGACTTTATTCCAGTCTGACCACATCACCGCATGATTGTAATGGTTTAAATCTTCCAGACTACATTCATACAGTGCTTTGTCTTGTCCTGTGGTGCGAATGAATTGATCATCATGCATAACCACTAAGGCATTGTCTTTGAGTTGACGCACATCAAACTCAACCGCTCGAATGCCAATATTTTGAATATATTCAAAACCACCGAGTGTGTTTTCAGGCGCTTCGCCACGCGCACCTCGATGACCAATTATGCGCATAATGTGCCCATGAATTGAAAGTTTGCTTTCATTTTGCAAGTACGACGTGACAAAGAGATGACATCTCTTATTTTGGTCGGATGATGTAAAATTTCAAGCAGCATCCGACGTGATTTTTTAGATGCAAAATCAGGGCTTTATTTTAGTTTCCGATTTTAGCTTGTAATGTTAGTTACCAATACTGTCATTGATGTTCTTTTGCCATAATACTTCGCTGCCTCCTTCGGCACGTTGCAAGCTGCGAGATGCCACAAATAGCCAGTCAGACAGTCGGTTCAGTAGTTGCAAAGACGGTGCCTGAATATTTTGATCACGGTTGTGTACGGTCATTAAACTGCGTTCTGCACGACGGCATACGGCACGAGCTTGATGTGCATAACTACATGCCAATGTACCTGCAGGCAAAATAAACTCTTTGAGCATTGGCAGGCTTTCATTCATGCGGTCAATGTCTTGTTCTAAGTATTCGATCGCAAGCGGTTGTACGAGGTGGTAATTGGGGATACAGACTTCACCGCCTAAATCGAATAGCCAGTGCTGAATCAGGCTGAGCGATTTGTCCCAAGTGTTTTTGTCTTGAATGTTGCTATGTGTAATTTGTGAGCGCAATACGCCAATGCAGGCATTGAGTTCATCTACATCGCCCAGTGCATGAATGCGTAAGTCGTCTTTGGCGACACGTGAGCCATCGCCCAGTCCTGTTGTGCCTGAGTCGCCTGTGCGGGTGTAGATTTTGCTTAAACGGTGGCCCATGGTCGTTCCTTGTCTGAAAATGAAAGTTGCGTTTGTGTGGTCGTAAGAAATAAAAGCTGGCGCAATAAAAAAGGATAATGTCGGTCATTACATTATCCATAAACTGCGCTGTTTTATATATTTTTTTGAAGCTGAGAATTAATAACGGAAAGTGACTCCAGCAGAGGCAAAACGACCGCCATTAATGTACCAATCTTCTGGTGAGTTGTCCCAAGAGCTTGCAGCTTTATAGACTTCTCGATATTGCACATCGCCAATGTTCTGAATATTAGTAAAGATTTTAACCGTTGGGTTAATATTCCAATAAGCATTGAAATCGACGGTTGCATAACCTGAAACTTTTACACTATTTGCGCTATTGCTAGCATTGGCATGTGAACGAGCTATTACCGAAGTACTAAGTCCATAGACAGCATTTTCTAGTCCTGCAGTGAAGGTAAGCGTCTGTTTTGGGCGATAGGCAATTTCTAAACCTGTTGCTTTATTTTCACTTTCAACATAAGCATATTCTGTCGCGAGGAATAAATCGTCTTGTTTCCATTTAAGACCTGCCTCACCGCCTGTAAAATTGGCTTCCCCAACATTTTGATTCATGCTGTCGCTATAGACGATTAAGTTATCCACATTGGTGCGATAAACAGAAAAACTAGTTGCTAGATTATCCGTAATAGCATAATCAAAACCGAGTTCATAAGAGATGCTTTCTTCAGGTTCTAAATTCTCATTACCGCCCCATTGAGAATAGAGTTCATTCAGGGTTGGAGCACGGAATGCACTGCCAATATTGGCATAAACGCTTGCATTAGGCAGGAAATGATAGCGAATAGCACCTTGACCTACTGTGTGGCTTCCAAAAAGCTCATGGTCTTCTACACGCAGACCAACTTGGGTGTCAAACAGTTCATTTTTAAATTGGTGTTGTAGATAATAACCTGTGCTATTAACGCTTTGATCTTGGTTTTTGATCGAACTTGTTTTGTAGTTGGCGTCATTATAAGTTGCACCAACTAAAATGTTTTGATTTGGTGTGAATTTCCATTTTAGGTTTAAATCACTTTGGTTGTTTTCAGTGTTGTACTGTGTGAAATATGATGGAACATCTTGCTTGTCTTGAACGTTTGCAAAATGAGCGCCTAAAATTAAATTTTGCAGAATATTGTAATCAACTTTTGCATTAATGACACGATTTACAAAATTACGAGGAGCTGTGTTGGTAATGTAATCATTACTGAAAATACTGGTTCCTTTATTTTCACTAATCGAAGCAGAGGCATCAATCTGATTTTCCTGGAAATAGCCTATTTTAGCATTGTAGCCTTTTTGATCGTAGCTGGCATTGTCGCTTTTATCTTGGCTTTCAAAAATGCGAGTTCCATCACTTTCTAAGCGTTGTCCACCTACTTGAGCGTAGAATCCTTGATCTGTGACTAAATCTGCTTTTAGAATGGTTTTATAAGTATTGTTTTCACCATAGATGCCAGTTAATTCTGCACCAGACTTCACAGGTTTTTTTGAAATAAGTTGAACTACACCACCAATTGCATCACTACCATATTGAACGGAAGCTGGGCCTTTCAAAATTTCAATTTGTTGAACATCCGAAGTATCTAAATATGCAGGATAAAGTGGACCAAGCTCATTTTGGCTATTTAAGCGAGCACCATCTTTTAATACTAGGGTATGTACGGCTTTAGTTCCACGTAGTCCAATTTCTGAAATTTGCCCCATCCCCCCGCTTTGTTTCACATAAACAGAAGGGTCTTGTTGGATTAAGTCAGATAAATTGAGAGCAGGATTCTTTTTTATCGCATTTTGATCAATCACAGAAATCCGCGCAGGCACATTGCCAATTTTTTCTTCAGAACGTGTCGCGGTAACGACTAAAGTGTCTAAAGATGCATTTACAACATTAGAACTGTCTTGTGCAGATACAGACGTAGAGAAACCCATTGCAAGCGCAATTGCGCCCACTAAAGCAGTAGGCTGAAAAAGAGTAGACATGACTTTGCTCCGTACATTCACCCCACGTGAATGATTGAGTTAAGGGCACAACAAGCAGGTCTCCGGACTTCAATGTGCCAAGCATCTTCTAATTTATGATTGCTTCGCTGTATATCCACCTTCCCATATTGTTCATACAGTGGTGTAAATCATAAGATTTAAATTGATATACGTTTCATGGTTACCGTTGCGGGGGCAGTGTTGGACTTTCACCAACTTCCCTAAAGCAAAATGCTATGACTCGTTGCATTTGCGCGAAGTATAAAGTCTGTTCGGCATTTAAACAACGGAAATGCAGAATAATCCGCCTGAACTTCACTCAACCCCTTAAAATTGCATTACAATGATTCGCCCCAATATCTGATTTTGTTAGTGTGAACAGACAATTTAAAAGTCACGCACAGCAAGATCAGCAAAATGAAAATTGAAAATCAGGATTAGAGTCCAAAACGATGCGTACCCGTGCCAAAATTTGCGGAATCACGCGAATTCAAGATATAAACAGTGTGGTGCATGCGGGTGCAGATGCGATTGGCTTGGTGTTTTATCCACCGAGTCCTCGTAATGTCAGCATTGCAGAAGCAGAAAACCTTGTGCAACACATACCCGCTTATGTGCAAGTGGTTGGCTTGTTTGTAAATGCCAGTGCAGACGACATAGCCGCAGTACTAAAACAAGTGCCTTTAGATATTCTGCAATTTCATGGTGATGAAACACCATTGCAATGTCAGCAAATAGCACAGCAAGTCGGACGCAGATGGTACAAAGCCATACAGGTCAAACCAGATTTAAATGTGTTGCATGCAATAAAAAGCTATCAACAAGTAGGTGCAAGCGCAGTATTATTAGACGCGTGGCATCCTGAATTGAAAGGTGGTACAGGACACAGTTTTGACTGGTCAAAATTCCCCAAACTCGATATTCCTTTAATTTTGGCGGGTGGTTTAAACCCTGAAAATATTGAAGATGCAATTCAGACGACTCAAGCCTATGCTGTTGATGTCAGTGGCGGAGTTGAGTCTGCAAAAGGTATTAAAGACCAACAACTCATAGAAAACTTCATGCAAGGAGTCCAACGTGGATCAGCAAAGTACAAATCACAATAACTCAGTGATTGACTATACCCAATTCCCAGATGCAAAAGGGCATTTTGGGATCCATGGCGGACGTTTTGTGTCAGAAACGCTGATGGCGGCTTTACAAGATTTAGAAAAATTGTATTTCCGCATGAAAGATGATCCGCAGTTTTTGGCAGAATTCGACCGCGATCTCGCCTACTATGTAGGTCGTCCTAGTCCTTTGTATTATGCTGAGCGATGGTCAAAAGAGTTGGGTGGTGCGCAAATTTACTTAAAACGTGAAGATTTGAACCATACTGGCTCACATAAAGTGAATAACACCATTGGTCAGGCATTATTGGCAAAACTGTCTGGTAAAAAACGCATTATTGCCGAAACAGGTGCAGGTCAGCACGGTGTAGCAACCGCGACCATTGCCGCTCGTTTAGGCTTAGAATGTGTGGTGTTCATGGGTGCAGAAGACGTGAAACGTCAGGCCATGAACGTGTACCGCATGCGTTTGCTTGGTGCGACTGTTGTACCTGTAGAAAGTGGCTCTAAAACATTAAAAGATGCCATGAACGAAGCCATGCGTGATTGGGTTACCAATGTTGATTCTACATATTATGTGATTGGTACGGTTGCTGGCCCACACCCATATCCACAATTGGTACGTGATTTCCAGTCAATTATTGGTCGTGAAGCGCGTCGTCAGATTCAAGAGCAGGCAGGTCGTTTACCTGACGCACTTGTGGCTTGTGTTGGTGGTGGTTCTAATGCGATGGGCTTGTTCTATCCATTCTTGAATGATGCCGAAGTGAAAATGTACGGTGTTGAGGCTGCGGGCTTGGGCATTGAAACAGGCAAACACTCTGCGCCATTGAATGCAGGACACGTAGGCGTATTGCACGGTAACCGTACTTATTTAATGTCGGATGCGCAAGGTCAGATTATTGAAACCCATTCTATTTCTGCAGGTCTAGATTACCCAGGTGTAGGGCCAGAGCATAGCTTCCTGAAAGATATGCACCGTGTCGATTACGTGCCAATCAATGACCAAGAAGCCTTGCAAGGTTTCCGTGATTTAACCCGTATCGAAGGGATTATTCCTGCTTTAGAAAGCTCGCATGCTATGGCTTATGTGAGCAAGCTTGCACCAACGATGGATAAAGACCAAATCATTATTGCGACTGTTTCAGGTCGTGGCGATAAAGACTTAATGACTGTTGCCCGCATTGATGGCGTGGAAATGGTGGATATGTAAATCGTAAACTGCTTGAAATAAAGTATGCTACATTTCAATTCAATCGTGCTGAAGCAATTCGGCACGATTTTTTATTTGGAGGATTGAAAAATTCTCGCTACTTTAAACAATCATGCTTAAAAATCATCAACTATAAAAGCCATCAAGCTTAGGATATTTGCGCAGGAGTCGGATATGCCCAGTTTATTTATCGTGATGTTAGGTGGGCGTCATGCGCGAGCCAATACTGAAGTGCATGATGTGGTACTTGCAGTAGGCGACTCTTTAGAAGAGACCTATCCGCAACTCAAGCAGGCTTGGTTTGCAGAACAGAAAGGTTTGCATATTGATGCATGGGCGCAAATTAACGGTGTTGAGTTTGAAGGCAAATCCTACTATTTAAAATTTACCGATGCGCAGCCGAATCAGGCAGAAAACCGACTGTATTTAATTAATTTAGGTGGATATGACCCACGTGAATTTGGTGAGTTGCATCGTTATGTACTGGTGGTGGCGCAAAACCCAATGGTGGCAAAACAGCGTGGTAAAGCCTATTTTGCCCAGCACTGGCAAAAACAACACACCGATCGGGTATTAGAAGTGGATGATTGTATTGCCATAGATCAGGTGCATGGTCGCTATGTGCAGTTGGTTGAAGGGTCATTCCCAGGCAATCGCTGGGAAAATACCTATCTGACTTTGAATGCTGATGCTTAAATGCCTTCAGAATATTGAGGCCAGAATAGATTAATTTATATTTTGTATATTTAGTAAACACTCAAACCTTAAAATAGTAAAACAATCTATGTTTTTATAGTTTTTTGAACAAAATCATAAGTTGCGGGTTTTTTGTACATGCATTTGTAGGCATAATACGACCAAAGATGAATTGTTTTTAGACAATAGGGAATGTCTTCAATGGATTTAATTCAGGCGAATGGACAACCGCATTATGGACGTTTTAGTGAACTTCCCAAAAAAATTGATTATCAGGCTTACCAATATAAAACACCGTATGGTGAGGTACTATCAGGTTGGCGTAAACGCTTAAAATATAAAAAGTTTAAATTTTGTAGCATTCAACACGAACACTATACCATTGGGCTGGCGATTGCCGATATTGCTTGGGCAGGGCACGGTTTTGTCTATATTTATAATCACATGACGGGCGAAGTGCAGGAATGGAATGCGATTAATTTTTTATCACGTAATACTGTTTTAGATGAACAACCATTATTTAATCAAAGTTTTTTTGAAAAATCACCATTTCAAATTGAAATTCAACATGCCAATGGTGTGCGATATATCCGCGTGACCAAATATGGTGAAATTAAACTCAGTGCTCGTATTTTTTGTGCAGGTACAGACCCATTAAGCATGTGCAGCCCGACAGGCATTAATGGTTGGACTTATACCCAAAAATTGACCACGTTGGGTTGTGAAGGGTATTTTGTCAATAAAACAGGACAAACCATTCAATTCCATGAGCGGACTTTTGCCTCACTAGATGATACCTGTGGTTTTTTACGTCCTGAAACAGCATGGTTTTGGTTGTCGTGTAACTTCTGGGATACCGAAAACCGTCGTGTGGGCTTAAATCTGGCTTCTGGTGTGAATGAAAGTTTTGGCAACGAAAACTGTTTGTGGATTAATGGCGTGCTGTATCCCTTAACAGATGTGTTGTTCCAACCTGAGGATGATGGCTCGTGGAGCATTCGCTCACTGGATCATCGTTTGAATTTAACTGTCAGCACAGGTTGGCGCCGTTATGAAAACCTGAATTTGCGTCTAGTCGGCAGTCAGTTCAGCCAATGGCAAGCTAAAATTAGTGGTACTATTCAACAAGACGATACCGAAATTATTTTGTTAAACGAATACGGCTTGCTTGAACAGCATTATGCCAAGTGGTAGGGCAAGTTTTTAACCAAGATTGTACGTCACCACTTGCAGATCATCATGTGACGTCATCTATCACTCACTTGAATCGCCATTGAGTTTTTACATAAACGGCAAAAAAAGGCGCATTATGCAATTTCACTATGCGTTCAGAATTGGCATGATACTGCGAAATATATCAAGGTGAGTTTCACATGGCACAAGGTCTTTTGGCGGGTAAGCGTTTTTTAATTGCTGGTATTGCAAGTAAATTATCTATCGCATTTGGTATTGCAGAAGCATTGCATCGTGAAGGTGCAGAATTAGCATTTACTTATCCGAATGAAAAACTCAAAAAACGTGTTGATGACTTCGCTGCACAATTTGGCTCAAGCATTGTATTGCCTTGCGATGTAGGCGTAGATGCAGAAATTGAGCAAGCTTTTGCTGACTTGGCAAAGCACTGGGATGGTTTGGATGGTTTGGTTCACTCGATTGGTTTTGCGCCTGCGCATACTTTAGATGGTGACTTTACCGATGTTACAGATCGTGATGGTTTTAAAGTTGCGCATGACATTAGTGCTTATAGCTTTATTGCGATGGCACGTGCTGCAAAACCATTATTACAAGCACGCCAAGGTTGCTTATTGACTTTGACTTATCAAGGTTCTGAGCGTGTGATGCCAAACTACAACGTCATGGGTATGGCGAAAGCATCTTTAGAAGCAGGTGTACGCTACTTGGCTTCAAGCTTGGGTGCTGACGGTATTCGCGTGAATGCAATTTCTGCAGGTCCGATTCGTACGCTTGCCGCATCGGGCATTAAATCATTCCGTAAAATGTTAGACCTGAATGAAAAAGTTGCACCTTTAAAACGTAACGTGACCATTGAAGATGTTGGTAATGCGGCATTATTCCTTTGCTCACCATGGGCGAATGGTATTACTGGTGAAATTCTGTATGTCGATGCAGGTTTTAACACGGTTGGTATGAGCGCAGAATTAATGCTAGATGCTGAATAAGCATTGCATCAAGCAGATAAAACCGAAGTTTAGGCTTCGGTTTTTTTATCGCTGCATTTTAAGTAAGAGGTATTTTGCAGATTGCTGTAATTTTATTTTCTTCTTTGACGCATCTGCTGCTATAAATAGATGGGTTGACAATATTTCAAAATAAAACTGGGTTTTAGGTCTTAAAAATGAATGCGGAACAATTGCAAAAAACGTTACATGCCAGTCAATATGCAGAACAAGTCTTGGCAAATCACGAAAGCCTGTTACAGCAGGATTATGCAATTGACCAATTTCTAAAACCGCTGAGCGCAGACTATATTCATCAATTGGTGATTTCGACTTTACAAGACATTCAAGATGAAACCTTGTGGATGAAAACCCTGCGAATTTTACGCGCGCGTTTAATGTTCCGCTGGATTTGGCAAGATGCCAACCAACTCACCGATGTGGTGACGTTGACGCAGGAACTTTCAGACTTTGCTGATATTTGTGTGCAAGTAGCCAAAGATTTTGCTCGGATTCCGTTGGTCGCCAAGCATGGCGAACCGATGGGGTATAACGGTAAAGTCCAAGACCTGATTGTGGTCGCCATGGGTAAACATGGCGCGCAGGAACTGAATTTATCCAGCGACATCGACCTGATTTTTGCCTTTGATGAACAAGGCGAAACCAATGGACGCAAGTGTATTGAAGTGCAGCAATTCTGCATTTTATGGGGACAAAAACTGATCTATCTATTAGATCATATCACCGCCGATGGTTTTGTTTTCCGCGTCGATATGCGTTTACGCCCGTGGGGCGATGGTTCTGCTTTGGCGATTAGCCATGTCGCACTGGAAAAATATTTAAGCCAGCATGGACGCGAATGGGAACGCTATGCTTGGATTAAGGCACGTATTATCACAGGTGGGCAAGAAGGTTATGAACTGCTGGAAATGACCCGACCTTTCGTATTCCGCAAATATGTCGATTACACCGCCTTTGAAGCCATGCGCGAAATGAAAGCCATGATTGAGCGCGAAGTGCAGCGTCGTAATATTGAAGACAATATTAAATTGGGCGCGGGCGGTATTCGTGAAGTTGAATTTATTGTGCAGGTTTTTCAGCTGATTTACGGTGGTTCAAAACTAGAATTACAAGACCGCCAGTGTTTGGTGAGTTTGCGCCATTTGGGCGAAGCTGAATTGCTAGAGCCACAAGCCGTACTGGATTTGGAAGATGCCTATTTATTCCTGCGTCGAGTAGAACATGCCATTCAAGCCTTGAATGATCAGCAAAGCCAAGCTTTACCGACTGAACCTGAGTTACGCGCACGCATTAGCGATACTTTGGGCTTTGCCGATTGGGACAGCTTTATGCAGACCCTAAATGAAAAGCGTGTCAAAGTCATTTATCAGTTTGAGCATTTAATTAAAGAAAATGAACCCGATTTTTTGCTGGAAAATTACAGTCAGCTAGAAAAACAGCTCGATGCGGTACTAGACGATCAAGCGAAAAATTTAGTGCATGAGTTCTGGTATGGACATGCCATTAAAAAACTCACCGCCAAAGCTTTACAGCGTTTAAAAACCTTTTGGCCACACTTGATTGAAGCAGTGTTGCAGTCAGAAAATCCACAAATGGCATTGATGCGTTTAATGCCACTGGTCGAATCTGTTCTGCGTCGTACCGTGTATTTGGTCATGCTGATTGAAAGCAAGGGGGCACTGCAACGCTTGGTAAAAATGGCCACAGTCAGCCCGTGGATTTGTGAAGAATTGACGCAATATCCTGTGTTGTTGGATGAATTTTTATCTATGGATTTTGAATTGCCAAAACGCAGCGATTTGGAAGATTCTTTGCGCCAACAATTGCTGCGCATTGAACTGGATGAAGTTGAAGACCTCATGCGGGTGCTACGTTTATTCAAAAAATCCAACGTATTAACAGTTGCGGCCAGCGATGTACTGGCAGAAAGCCACTTGATGAAAGTGTCCGATGCGCTGACGGATATTGCCGAAGTAACAGTAAATGCAGCTTTACAATTGGCGTATCAAATTACGGCCAAAAAGCATGGTTATCCACTCGACAGTGAAGGGCAGCGCTGTGGTTTAGAACATAATGCCTTTGCGATTATTGGCTATGGTAAGGTCGGTGGGATCGAGTTGGGCTATGGTTCAGATTTGGATTTGGTCTTTGTGCATGCCATGGATGAGCAGGCCGATACCGATGGGATGAAACCTATCAGTGGTTTTGAATTTGCCATGCGGGTTGCGCAAAAGTTTGTTTCGCTTATGACCACACAAACCCTAGATGGCCGTGTCTATGAGGTCGATACCCGTTTACGTCCTTCGGGAGATGCGGGTTTATTGGTGACCAGTTTGCGGGCCTTTGAGCACTATCAACTGAAAAGTGCATGGCTGTGGGAGCATCAGGCTTTGGTTCGTGCACGCAGTATTGCAGGCGAGCAATGTTTACGTGACAAGTTTGAAGTGTTGCGTTGTAAGATTTTAACCCAGCCGCGTGACGAAGCGTATGTGCGCAGTGAAGTGCTGAAAATGCGTCAAAAAATGAAAGATCATTTGGGTTCATCCAAAGAGCAAAAAAAAGATGGAATTTTTCATTTAAAACAGGATGCAGGTGGTATCGTTGATATCGAATTTATGGCACAGTATGCGGTATTAGCCTGGAGTGGGTCGAATCCTGATCTCGCCCATTATTCCGACAACGTAAGAATCCTTGAAGATGCCGCAAAAACAGGTTGCTTATCCAGCGACGATGCGACAGCATTGATTCAAGCTTATCTCCGTGAACGAGCCGAAAGCCACCGCTTAGCCCTTGCAAATCAATCCATGCAAGTCAATGCTGCGGACTGGTACGATACCCGTGAGGTCGTTTGCAAGTTATGGCAAAGATTAATTGATCCGATTGCAACGTCTGCATTGGATTAAAATGACTATGTATAAACATTTGGAGTGTGTGCCATGAATTTGGCTGATCGTGATGGTTTTATTTGGCAAGATGGACAATTGGTTGACTGGCGTGATGCAAAAATTCACGTCTTAACGCATACCTTACACTACAGTATGGGTGTGTTTGAGGGTGTCCGCGCTTATGAAACGCCAAACGGAACTGCGATTTTCCGTCTTCAGGACCATACTAAGCGTTTGTTAAACTCTGCCAAAATTTATCAAATGAAAGTACCATTTGATCAAGCAGCTTTAGAGCAAGCGCAAATTGATGTGGTACGTGAAAACAAACTTTCATCGTGCTACTTACGTCCATTAATCTGGATTGGTTCTGAAAAATTAGGTATCGCTGCAACCAATAACACCATTCATGCTGCTGTTGCCGCTTGGGGTTGGGGGGCATATTTAGGTGAAGAAGCGATGGCCAATGGTATTCGTGTTAAAACTTCATCATTCACGCATCACCATCCAAACGTGACTATGTGTAAAGCCAAAGCATCTGGTAACTACACCTTATCTATTCTTGCTCACCAAGAAGTCGCACAGGCGGGTTATGACGAAGCAATGCTGATGGACCCACAAGGTTATGTATGTCAAGGTTCTGGTGAAAACGTATTCTTAATTAAAGATGGCGTTTTACATACTCCTGACATTGCTGGTGGTGCTTTAGATGGTATTACACGTCAAACCGTGATTACGATTGCCAAAGACTTGGGCTATAAAGTGGTTGAACGCCGTATTACGCGTGATGAGTTCTATATTGCCGATGAAGCTTTCTTTACAGGTACAGCAGCAGAAGTTACCCCTATTCGTGAATACGATGACCGTGTGATTGGCTGTGGTTCACGTGGCCCAATTACCACTGAAATTCAAAAAACTTTCTTTGATGCTGTTCAAGGGAAGAATGACAAATATGCACACTGGTTGACTTACGTTAAATAAGTCACGCGTGTGTACCTGAGTCTATATTACTGACTCAGGTGTGATGACCCCATTTAGGCAGTGGCTTGAATGGGGTTTTATTTTGTCTGCTATTGCGTTATTGAACGGCTAAACTTCTTGCGAGGTTTATTTCTCACGTTACAGACATAGATGAATGATCAACTGTTTCTTCGTTGAGTTGGTGATGTAAAAATTTGATCTTTTGAATGAATTCAGTCGTTTAAAGCATGGGTTTTTATAGAGAAGGGCAATCCCTGTAATTGGTGAGATTTGATGTTAAAAATCGTTTAATCTGTCAAATGTGATAGGGGATAGTGAATCAAATACGTGAAAAGTGGATTAAAAAAAGAGATAAAATTTTATTTTTGACCATTCTTTCAAAAATAAACCCATTTAAAATGTAACAAAAGTTAAAATAAAAATGTTGTTAAAGTTAAATAAAAACAATGTGTTGGTTTAAATGTAAATAAATATATTTTTTTTAGTATCCCTAAAATTTGGATCACAAATTTTGGGGAGTGAACTGCTCCCTAGTTTTTTGCGATGTCATTTAAAACAATACTTTAATCTCCTAATTTGCTGAAATTCAAAGTTTATTCAATATTGCGTGAAATAGCGCGTATAGATGGTTTTTTGTGAGAAATACCTAAAATGAAGAAGCTTGCTAAGGATTGCGTTTCAATAATTCTAACGATATCTCAAGCGAGTGAATGATTAAAAAATGGTTTTTTTATAAGAGTTATGGAGAAGTGTAATGGCTAAATTAATGAAAGTTGCATTGTCTGCAATTATGTTTGGTGCGTGTTCAACTGTTATTTATGCACAGGATGCTGGTACAGAAGCAGCACTTGTTGGTGGTTCAGCTAATAACTGGGGTAACTGTACGAGTATAGGCTGTCAAAAAGATATCCCAATCAAATTAAAAGTTAATAAAAAATGTGAAGTTTTGGGCGGTTCACTGATTGAATTGAGTGAAAAAGGTGGTTCAAAAACTTCAGATTATACCATTCGAAGTAATACGCATTATGTGTTGAATATTCAAACAGCAAATGCGGGTACATCTGCGAGCACTTATGTAAAACATGAGAAAGACAGTAATGTCCGTGTTCCGACGACCATTTCAACGACTAAAGCTGGTGGTGGAATTATCGCATGGGGTGATACTCAACATAATGGCTTAGCCGATGATAAATACACTGTTTCAGTGAGTAACCAAGCAGTTGGTGCATTCCAACGTGCAGGTACTTATAACGATACCTATAGTATTAAAGTGTATTACTAATTCTAAATACAGCCTAATCTGATCTGAAGATCGGGTTAGGTTTTTTATTCAATACTGGGGGAATAACATGAAAAAAATAATGGCAGCATATATCACTTCAATGTTTTTTCTACCTGTAAGCTATGCAGGCGTTTCTGTTGAACCTGTGCAAATGTATATTACGGGTCAAGCAAAACAAAAAACCACAACAGTGACTTTAGAATCTAAAGATGCAGTACAAAAAAGAATTTTTGAAGTAAAAGCATTTAAGTGGACTCAAAATGCCAATGGTGAGAATGTACTCGAACCCGATGATAGTTTAATGCTTAACCCTAAAAACTTTATTTTGCAGCCAAATGCGAAACAAACCATACGTGTTGGTTTTAATCGTCCTTTAGAATCTGTTTTAACGGGGAGTCAGGAAGGGACATGGCGCATTATGATTGATGAAATTCCTCAAGCAGTTGAAGAATCTTCTGTTAATTTTTTGATGAGTTTTAATTTGCCGCTGTTTGTTGGGAAACAAGAAAACATCAACTTAAAATTTAATATTGAAAATAACAAGTTAATTGCAAGAAATCAGGCCAATTCACATATACAAGTGAATAATTTGGCATTGGTTGATGCCAATAAAAAAGTCGTTTTTAAAGCAGAGAGTATGAATTATTTATTGGCAAAAATGAATTATAGCTATGCGTTAAAAGACACCAAAATTACCGACCCAAAAAAGTATAGCGTTCAGTTTTTTACCGATAAAAATGACGATATGGTGGAGTTAAAACTCTCTGATTAGGGAGTGTTCGCCGATTGGAGGTGTAGGGGGGATGTGCGATGAAAGCAAAAATTCGATTTTGTATTGTGATTCAGGTTTTTTTTAGTCTCGGCGTGCATGCAAATGAATCCTCTACAGAAGAAAGCTTGGTCAATTTATGGATCAATGAACTCGATCATCATACTGATATCATGTTATTGACCGATCAACATCAGTATTACATTGCCTGCGAAGTACTCACTGAACGTCAAATTCAAATCCAAAAATTAAAAAAGCATCTTAGTCGCATAGATTTTTGTTTGGTTAGTGACGGTGAAATACAGAGTGTACTGGATGCATCTTCACAGTCGATTAAGTTAAATATTCCCACAGCATATTTTGATTCAGATTTAAATGTATTTAATCAAAATATGCTGCCTGAAAAAGCCAGTTTGGGTGGCTTTATGAATTATGACTTGGTTTATTCAGATAGTAATTCAAATCAATCTTATAGTGGCTTGGCAGAGTTGGGTATATTTAAAGATTATTGGATTTTTAAAAATTCGGTGCTCTATCAAAACACGCCTATAGATGAAAATTTTGTGCGTTTGAATAGTAGTTTTGATTTGGAGTTCCCAGAAAGTATGACCCGCTTAACTTTGGGTGATACGACCACCACTTATAACCCATTAATTAATTCATTGCGTTTTGCGGGCTTAAACTGGGGAACTAATTACACAGAACGCCCCAATTTTGTGTATTGGAATATCCCAACGTTGCAGGGCAGTGCGCGAATTCCATCTACGGTTGAATTATTTATTAATGGGGTCAGTATTTATAGTCAAAAAGTCAGTCCTGGTGATTATAGCCTACAAACAGGGGCGCAAATTCAGCAGGCGGGTAATGCACAAATTGTGGTTGAGGATATTTTAGGTAACCGCAGTGTGCAAAGTTTTCCAATTTTGGTGACGAACCGTTTACTGCGCGAAGGTTTAGATGAATACAATATTGCTTTAGGTAAGTTGCGCTATAACTACAATATAGAAAGCAATGATTATGGTGATTTTTTTGCAAATGGTTTTTATCGTAGAGGTTTGTCAAATGCAACAACTTTAGGAGCCAATATTGCATATAGCCAAGATATTCAAAATTTCGGATTAATGTGGACACAAGCGGTTCGTAATATTTTGGTTTTTGATATTGTGGTTTTAGCCGCTCATGATGATCGAAATAAAATAAATTATTCAGTAGGTTTATCTGCCAGTAAGGACTTTGGTCAGTTTTCAATGGGGCTGAGTTCTAAATATACCGAACAAGACTTTAAGTTTTTGGGTGATGATTTACAGATCAGCACGTCATATCCTAAATTTGAAAACTTGGTGTATTTTGGCATGACCAATGTGCCTTATTTACATAATGTGAATATCAACTATGCAGAACAAAAATATTATCCGCATTCTGAATTTAATCAGTCCAATCAACGTGTGTTGAATATCGGTTTTAATCGTAATATTGGCCGTCGTGTTTCGCTTGGTTTAAGTTATTTTAATACTTTTGGTGATCGTAAAGATTCTGGTGGAATATTATCTCTCAGTTATAGTTTTGATGATAAATCTGTTTATTTTAGTCAGTCGGAAGATCAGGTGAGTAATTTACAACTTGTGAAAAATGATTCGAGTCAGGTGGGTTTTGATTATGCTGTCGGGGTAAATCATCGTAATAATGAAACGCTTTATAACGTAAATAGTAAGTTAAAAACCAATATTGGCGATTTAGATATTTATCATGTACAGAGTAAAGAAAATCGTGACTCACAAATTGGTTATCGTGGTGCTATCGTTTGGTTAGGAAATCAATTTAGCTTTACTAAAATTGTTGATCATGCATTTGGTTTGGTTAAAGTTGGAGATTATCAGGATATTGATATTTTGCGTTCTTTAACTTATGCCGATAAAACCAACAAAAAAGGCTATGCCTTTGTGCATGATATTATTCCTTATGTGAAATATGACATTTCTTTTGATCATAATCAGCTACCGATTGAAGATAAAATTCTGTATTCAAACAAGCAAATCACTGCATTAAATCAACGTGGATATCGCATTGAGTTTCCTGTTTTGCATGCCAAGCAAATCAAGTTACGTCCTGTGGATGCTCATCATCAACCTTTTGTTGCAGGTTCGGAATTACATATTAATCATGATGGTGGTGAGGTTTATCCCATCACTTCGGATGGCACAGTGACTTTATATGGTTTTGTCCCTGGCAATTACGCTGTGCAAATTAAAACCAGAGAGGCACGTACTTGTTCAGCTGTATTACAAGTCAGCGCAGAGGAATCTGCGGACAGTACTACACCGACCACATTGCAGTGTCGTTAGTTGGCTTCTGCTTGGAAAGCAAATCAAGCAAAGCAAATCTAGGAGTGGAATCATGAAAACCAGTGTGTTGTTATTGGTCTGTGGTATGAGTGCTGTAGGTATGGTGCATGCAAAGCAATGTCAAATTGAACGCCTGACCTCAAGCCAGCTTAATTTGAACGCATCATATTTGAGTCAGGCAGCCACATCATTTTCTGTGGCTTGTGAAAGTCGCTATGCGATTAAGTTTAATACGCGAAACTTAGTCAATAGTACAGGCAGCAGTTATGTGGTGAATGAGAAAAATCATAAGCTCAAAACGCAGATGAATATTAATGGTGCAACGTCATTACGTTGGAATGTACCTATTGCCCAACCTGCAAGTCCCCAAGAAAAGTTTGTGGTATTGGTGCAACTCGCGGAACGACCATCGGCAATGACACCAGCAGGTGTTTATCGGGATAGCTTGTATGTTAATCTGATGTTTTAATGCGCACAGTTCTTAGTGAGATATAAAAGGGTGTACTTTATATACCCTAAACTTGAAGCTATTAGACACAAGTATGAAATTAATTTCATCAATCTATCATAAAAGTGAAAACTCTAAAGACTAAACTAGGCTTACAAAAACAATAGAGGAATTCGCGGATGTCAGCGTCTTCTCGTACAATGTTATTTAAGTCACCTAGTTTGCCTGAGTTATTTAAATTTTATTTCAAACAAGATCAAAAACAAAAAAGCAGCCAGCCTACCTCTGAACTCTCAGACCTTGTCCGCCCACGTTTAAAAATTGCCCTTGTAACAGAAACTTGGCCACCTGAAATTAATGGTGTGGCACGTTCACTGTTACAGCTTTGCAAAGGATTGCAGGAACTTGGACACAAAATTTTATTGATTCGCCCTGAACAAAAACAAGCCTGCACTCAATTCCAACCGTATCAAGAATGTCTGGTAAAAGCACAAGCCATTCCTAAATATCATAATTTACAATTTGGCTGGCCGCAGTGGTCTAAACTTTCGCAGGCTTTAGATGAGTTTCAACCCGATGTGGTGCATATCGTGACTGAAGGTCCTTTGGGGCTTGCCAGTTTACATATTGCAAAATCAAAAAATATTCCAGTATCGAGTGGTTTTCACTCTGCTTTTCAGGATTTTAGCCGTTTTTTCGATTTGGCATTTTTACTCAAACCCATTCAGCACTATCTAAAATGGTTTCATAACAATACATCGCTGACTTGTGTGCCAAGTAGCCACACCGAAAAATCATTGCGTCAGTTTGGCGTGCAAGGGCCTTTAGTGGTGGTTGGGCGTGGTGTCGATGTTGAATATTTTTCCCCGTATTTTCGTTCGACCCAACTGCGAGCAAGTTGGGGTGCCAGTGAAAACACGCGGGTGATGTTGTATGTCGGGCGTTTATCACCTGAAAAAGAAGTCAATCTTATTATTGATGCCTATCAGCGTATGCCAAAAAATACCGAACAGCCTGTGAAATTGGTGATTGTTGGAGATGGCCCAGACCGTGAGCGTTTAGAAGCCTTGAACACTCAGGGAGATATTGTTTTTACAGGTAGTTTAAGTGGGATAGCACTTGCACAAGCCTATGCCAGTGCCGATGTATTTGCTTTCGCCAGTCAGGTCGAAACCTTTGGTAATGTCGTGTTAGAAGCCATGGCCAGTGGCTTACCTGTCATTGCGTATGATTATGCTTGTGCACGTTTACATCTAAAACCGAATGAAACAGGTTGGTTGAGTCCACTCGGTCAGCCAGAAGATTTGGTCGGTCATATCCACCGACTTCCAGATCTTACAACCCTTAGACAGATGGGCGAACACGCCCGCAAAGCGACTTTAAATATTGGCTGGCAGTATCCAGTCCAACAATTTGAGCAGGCGTTATATCTGGTGGCGAAGGAGCTACACATGCCATCTTAGCTATACGCCAAAGAGGAGAGAACTGATGAAGTTTAAAAATGCAAAAATAAGAATGCTGGATCTCGACTTAAAAGGCTGTTTGTATCTTAACCATTTTTCCCACTCTCAGCGGGTGGCACAATTTTTTAAAGTTATTAGCCGTTTGGGCGATGGTGTGTTCTGGTATGTCATGCTCGCAAGTGCATGGATGATGCAGGGCATTGGTTATAGTTTACAAATTATTTATCTGTTGTTAGGCGGATCTGTCGGCACAGGTATTTATAAATATTTAAAACAAAAAACCGTCCGTCCACGTCCGTATCAGGTACACCAAGTGATCCGTTTGGGTGAACGTCCCTTAGATCATTTTAGCTTCCCATCAGGTCACACTTTGCATGCAGTCATGACCACAACGGTTTTGGGTTATATCCAGCCAGTATTGTTGATGTTGATGTTGCCCTTTACGATTTTGGTGGCCGTTTCCCGTATGATTTTAGGCTTGCACTATCCGAGTGATGTGGCAGTCGGGGCGATGATTGGCGGTTCAGTGGCGAGTGCGATTATTTTGGCTGCACCTTATGTAAATATTGTTTTATAAGCTTGGATAAAACCAAATCGAAAATTCAGTGCAGTAATGGCAGGCAGCCCATGCGAAATTTGTTAAAGTAGTCGCTGTCTTGACTAGAATAGGGAATACACATGGGTTTACGTTGGACGGACAGCATCGACATTGCCATTGAGTTATATGAGGCGCATCCCGATGTCGATCCGCAATGGATTCGTTTTACCGATTTGCACGCTTGGGTCTGTGCTTTGCCAGAGTTTGAAGATGATCCCGAAAAATCGACTGAAGGCATCTTAGAAGCCATTCAAATGGCGTGGATTGACGAAGCACGTTAATCTAGCGGTGTGAAGCAAGATTGATTTGCCGATCAAGGTCCTGCACAATGCGCTTCATATCGAAAAAAGCAATTTTTTTACACATCAAAAGCAGAAAATAGCCCATTATTCGGTATAATGCGGCAAAATTTTCGCGTCAACATTGACTTAAGGAGCCAATCATGGCTATTGAACGTACTTTATCTATCGTAAAACCAGATGCTGTTGCTAAAAACCACATCGGTGACATCTTTGCTCGTTTCGAAAAAGCTGGTCTTAAAATCGTTGCGACTAAAATGAAACACCTTTCTCAAGCTGAAGCTGAAGGCTTCTACGCTGAGCACAAAGAACGTGGTTTCTTTGGTGACCTAGTTGCGTTCATGACTTCTGGTCCAGTCGTTGTTTCAGTTCTTGAAGGTGAAAACGCAGTTCTTGCTCACCGTGAAATTTTAGGTGCAACAAACCCTAAAGAAGCTGCACCTGGTACAATCCGTGCAGATTTCGCTGTAAGCATCGATGAAAACGCTGCTCACGGTTCAGACTCAGTTGCATCTGCAGAGCGTGAAGTAAACTACTTCTTTGCTCAAACTGAAGTTTGCCCACGTACTCGTTAATACGCAGTATTCAAACCAGATAAGTGTTATTATGCTTATCTGGTTTTTTATTCTCCGATTTTTATTTTCTGAATAAACCTTTGCTCACCTCTTGAGCTTCTCCTTTCATCTTTAGACATGGTTTAGGTATACACACATGAGTACAGAAGTCCTCGCTGCATCTGCAACAGATGTTCAGCAAGCATCTGCGTCCGCTCCTGCACAGTCTGCGACTGCAGAGAAAGTGAATCTCCTTGGCCTGTCACGTCCACAAATGGAAAAATTCTTTGAAGATTTAGGCGAGAAGAAATTCCGTGCAGGGCAGGTGATGAAATGGATTCACCAGTTTTTTGTTACAGATTTTGCTGAAATGACCAATATTTCAGGCAAGTTACGTGAAAAACTGGAAAAGATTTGTGAAATTAAAGCGCCTGAAGTGGTGCATAAAAATTATTCTAAAGACGGTACTCGTAAGTGGGTATTCCGTGTCGGTGATGGTGAAGGCTCATTGGTCGAAACCGTTCTGATTCCTGCCGAAGACAAAACTGGCTCACGTAAAACCCTGTGTATTTCATCGCAAGTAGGTTGTGCACTGGACTGTTCATTTTGTTCTACGGGTAAACAAGGTTTTCAGCGTGACCTAACCCAAGCCGAAATTATTGGTCAGTTGTGGATGGCAAACTATTCCTATATGGAAGATGTGCCTGTGATTGAACGTGAGCGTTCTGTGACCAACGTGGTGATGATGGGTATGGGCGAACCGTTGTTGAATTACGATGCCGTCTTGAACGCCATGCGCATTATGCTAGATGACTTTGCTTATGGCATGTCTAAGCGTCGTGTGACTTTATCGACTTCGGGTGTTGTACCTAAAATTGACCAATTGGCACAAGATATTGATGTGGCTTTGGCAATTTCTTTGCACGCCACCAATAACGAACTGCGTGATGAACTTGTTCCAATCAATAAAAAATATCCATTGGAACAATTAATCGCAGCTTGTCAGCGTTATATTGGCAAAGATGGCAACGAAAGTGCGCGTAAACACGTGACCATTGAATATGTCATGTTAGATGGTGTAAATGACCATCCTGAACATGCGCAGCAAATGATTAAGCTACTCAAGAACCTGCCAAGCAAGATTAATTTGATTCCATTTAACCCATTTCCGCACGCGCCGTATGGACGTTCAAGCCGAAATCGAATTATTTCTTTCCAAAAAACTTTGTCTGATGCAGGTTTTGTGTGTACGATTCGTCAGACACGTGGTGATGATATTGATGCTGCGTGTGGGCAATTGGTCGGACAAGTGGCAGACCGCACCCGCCGTGCCGAACAGTGGAAAAAGAAAGTTGCAGCGCAAAATGAAATCATACGCTCGCAAGGATAATGACTTGTATAGATAACTAACTTGCATCGAACGAAGACGCAAAGGGGATGTCCATTGAATAAGCCTGTATTTAAAATCGCACAAATTACAACTGTTTGTATTTCGGCAATTTTTGCTGCAGCTTGTCAAACCACAGCGCCAACGCTCGGACAAAAAGACCCAGAAAAAGCAGTACAAGTACGCACTCAACTTGCCGCAGAATATTTAAAAAATGGCGACTTAGATTCTGCTAAGCGTGCGTTGGATCAAGCTTTGGAAAGCGATTCACGCGATTCATCTGCCAATATGATGATGGGAGTGTTGTTGCAGCAAGAAGGTAGCAAGCTGAATCTAGAAAAAGCCGATGCGTATTTTAAGCGTGCCATTGCTGCTGACCCTCAAAATGCACAAGCGCGTAACAACTATGGTACGTATTTATATCAAGTAGAACGTTATAATGAGGCGATTGAACAGCTCAGTATTGCTGGTGCAACACTGGGTTATGATCAGCGTTTTAGAGCATTAGAAAACGTAGGGCGTATTTATTTAAAGTTGGGTGATGTCGCGAATGCCGAAAAATCATTCAAACAAGCCTTGCAAGCCAACCGCGATTCTTATGTTTCAATGTTAGAGTTGTCTGAAATTTTATATTTAAGACAACAATTTGCACCCGCTCGACAATTGTATGAACAGTTTGTACGTGCGGTCGGGCAAAAAAATCAGGGTGCGCGTGCCTTATGGATTGGGATTCGTTTAGCACGTGCCAATGGCGATCAATTGGGAACTCAGGTTTTAGTGAACCAGCTGCGTGCATTATTTCCCAATAGCCAAGAATACCAACGTTATTTGCAATTACAGTACAGTACTGAGGCCGTATGGAAGTAAATCCTAATTCACCGCAACCATCACAGGGGAGCAATCAGGTACCCCATGCATTAGGAAATGTTCAACGTCCAGGTGAGTACCTTCGTCAAATTCGTGTGAATCAAAAACGCGATCTGGCTGATGTTTCAAAAGATTTGAAAATTCCATTGAAAACACTGACTGCACTTGAGCAGGATGAATATACTGCCTTGCCAGAAGCAACCTTTATTAAAGGTTATTATCGTACCTATGCCAAATATTTGCAGGTCGATGCTTCTGCGATTATTCAGCGTTTTGATGAAATTTATGCCAACGATACAGGTCTGTTGCCCAACCATGCCTTGAACAATTCACCCATCAAAATTATGGGGAAGCTGCCTGGTTCCAACCGTGATCGTAATAAGAAGTGGCTGACCCGTATCGCCATTGCGATTGCTGTCTTGTTGCTCCTGTGGGCTTTGGTGGCATTGATTCAGAACTGGATGTCTTCTAGTCAAGACACTGCTGAACCTGAAATTGCAGTGCTGCAATCTGATGTGCAAATCATTTCAGACAATGCAACAGTTGGCACAACCTCACTTGCTTCAGGTGATCAATTGAATTTGCAATTTGTACGTCCAACTTCAGTGCATATTGTTGACTCTGCAGGCAATGTATTGGCAACGGGACGTCAGGCATCAACTTTAAATTTACAAGGTGAAGCCCCATTCCAAATTCGTTTAGATGATGCCACTGCTGTGTCATTAAGTTTGAACAATGAGTCGATTTCATTATCGCCATATACTGTAAACGGAAAAGCCGAATTCCGTTTGTCTCGATAATGCAGCAAGGTAGAGCGATATCATGATTGTGAATCCAATTCAACGCCGTCCGACCCGTAAAATTCGTGTGGGTTCTGTTTATGTCGGTGGTGATGCACCCATTAGTATTCAGAGTATGACCAATACAGAAACCTGTGATGTAGCGGCGACTGTGGCGCAAATCCAGCGTTGTGTAGATGCGGGTGTAGACATCATGCGTGTTTCTGTGCCAACAATGGAAGCCGCAGCTGCATTTGGTGAAATTCGTAAGCAAGTGTCTGTACCCTTAGTTGCAGACATTCACTTTGACTATAAAATTGCTTTGGCCGTTGCAGATGCTGGCGCAGACTGCTTGCGTATTAACCCAGGGAATATTGGCTCAGAAGCTAAAATTCGTGAAGTGGTGGCTGCCGCAAAACATCACGATATTTCCATGCGTATTGGTGTAAATGCAGGATCGCTAGAAAAAGATATTCAGAAAAAATATGGTGAGCCAACAGGCGCAGCATTGCTAGAATCTGCCATGCGTCATATTGATATTTTAGATCGCTTAGATTTTCAGGAATTTAAAATTTCAGTTAAAGCATCGAATGTGTTTTTAACCATGGATGCTTACCGCCTGTTGTCACAACAAATTGATAATCCATTACATTTGGGTGTAACCGAAGCAGGGATTTACCGTACAGGTACGGTTAAGTCAGCAATTGCTTTGGGTGGTCTGCTCATGGAAGGCATTGGTGATACCATGCGTATTTCGCTTGCGGCAGAACCTGAAGATGAAGTCAAAATTGGTTTTGATATTCTTAAATCTTTAAGCTTACGCTCAAACGGCATTAACTTCATTGCTTGCCCAAGCTGTTCACGTCAGGAATTTAACGTAATTTCTGTCATGCAGGCCTTGGAAGAGCGTTTGGAAGATATCCGCACGCCTATGGATGTATCGGTTATTGGATGTAAAGTGAATGGCCCAGGTGAAGCCAAAGAGGCGGATATTGGTGTCGTGGGTGCAAGTCCACGTTCGTTGGTATATCGAAATGGTGAAAAAAGCCATTTAATTGATACCAACCAACTTGTTGATGAAATCGAAAGCATGGTTCGTCAACGTGTGACAGAGCTTGAAGAAGCTAAATCTAAAGAGATTATTCGTACAAATTTTTCTGAGTAAGACATGAGTTCAATTGTTGCAATTAAAGGTTTTAATGACATTCTTCCAACGCAAACACCAGCGTGGAGACGTCTAGAGCAACATTTAGCATCTTTAATGGATGCTTATGGTTATCAACAAATTCGTTTGCCAATGGTCGAGCAAACCAATTTGTTTAAGCGTTCAATTGGTGATGCGACCGATATTGTTGAAAAAGAAATGTACACCTTTTTGGACAAAGGCAATCCGCCAGAGTCTTTGACTTTGCGTCCTGAAGGTACTGCGGGCTGTGTACGTGCCATGTTAGAGCACAATTTACTACGTGGCGCGACCCCGCGTGTGTGGTATATCGGCCCGATGTTCCGCTATGAAAAGCCGCAAAAAGGCCGTTACCGCCAATTTCATCAGTTTGGTGTAGAAACCTTTGGGGTTGCAACGCCAGACATGGATGCCGAACTGATTTTAATGACCGCGCGGTTATGGAAGCGCATGGGCGTTGCCGATAAAGTTCGCTTAGAGTTGAATACTTTGGGTGAGTCGGATGAGCGTGCTGCGTATCGTGCTGCTTTGGTTGAGTTTTTAGAAGATCACAAGGCCGATTTAGATGAAGATTCTCAGCGTCGTTTAAGTACTAATCCACTGCGTATTTTGGACTCTAAAGATGCTAAAACACAAAGCATCTTAGAAAATGCACCGAAATTACATGATTTTATGGGTGAAGACACCCTAAATCACTTTGCCCAGTTACAGCAATATTTAACAGATGCAGGCATTGATTTTGTAATTAATCAAAAATTGGTACGTGGTCTAGATTATTACAACAAAACAGTATTTGAATGGACAACTACGCATTTAGGTTCACAAGGCACAGTCTGTGCAGGTGGACGTTATGATGGTCTGGTTGGGCAATTGAAAGGCAAAGCAGATCAGTCTGTACCTGCCGTGGGATTTGCCATGGGTATTGAGCGTTTGTTGTTGCTACTTGAGCAAGTCGAAGACAATACACCAGTACGTGATTGTGAAGTGTTCTTGTTGGCAGACCCAAATACGCAAGGCAAGGCTATGGTTTTGGCTGAGCAAATTCGTGACCAGTTGGAACAGGCAGGCAGCCAAATTCGCCTGAAAGTCGGTTCACAAGGTTCAATGAAAAGCCAAATGAAAAAAGCCGATCAATCAGGTGCAATCTACGCATTGATTTATGGTGAGCGCGAAGCGGAAGCACAGCAATTGGCAGTCAAAACTTTGGCAACTGCCGAGCAAACTGCAGTCGCTGTTGCTGAAATTGTGCCTTTCATCATTGAAAAATTTTCTTCACAATAAGCCAAATAACATAAGGAAAAGGGTAATCCAATGAGCGCATTGAGTGATGACGAACAACTTGATAGTTTAAAATCGTTTGCGAAAAAATATGGCTCGGCCATTATTAGCGGGATTTTAATTGCGTTGATTGCCTTTTTCGGATGGCAATATTGGCAGAAAAAAAACTTGGCTGAGCATCAAATGAATACAGCCAAAGTGCAACAACTGATGGATGATGCTCGTAACGCAGAAGCGAATCCTGATGCTTTTAGTCAATTGTCTGCAACTGCCGATAAAATTGTGAAAGAAGCGCCAGACTCTGCGCAGGCCATTCAAACTCAGTTTTTAATGGCAAAACTGGCTTATGATCAGCAAGACTTTGCTGCGGCGGAAAAAGCTTTAAAGAAAGTTGAAAATTCTAAAGTGAAAGATCAGGGCTTGGTGCAACTGGTCAAGTTACGTTTGGCGTATGCACAGCTGGCTCAAAAGAAATATGACGAAGCCATTCAAAGTTTGGCAGGCGTGACCGATCCGGCATTTAAAGCCACAGCTGACGAAGCACGTGGTGATGTCTATGTTGCCAAAAATGACCGTGAAAATGCCAAAAAAGCGTATCAAAGTGCATGGGATACTTTGGTAGAGCGTAAACAAGAGCGTCAAATTTTACAAATAAAACTCGAAAGTGTAGGCGTTTTGGTGGATGATCCTGAAATTGAACGCCCAGTATTAGAAACACAAGTGGATGAGAGCCAATGAATAGAAAGTATAAAATACCGTTTGCACTGACAGTTTTAACCCTCGCTTTGGTGGGATGTTCTACAAATAAAATTAAAGTTGCAGAAGTTAAGCCGAATCCACTCCCAAAACTTGAACAAGCACAGAGTTTAGTGCCTGTATTTTCGCAAAACGTATCTTCTACAATGGCAGCAGATCCACTGCGTTTACAGCTCGATGCTGCAAATGGTGTAATTTTTACGGTTGATCCTAAAGGTGAGATGGCTGCCTATCAAGGCAAACAACGTCTTTGGCAAAAGCAAGTTTCTAAGCAAGGTCTTAGTGCTGGCGTAAAAGCTGCAGAAGGAATAGTGGTTGCAGGCAACAGCAAAGGACAATTGTTCGCCCTAGATCAGCAAACAGGCGAACAAAAGTGGGTGGCACAATTAACAGGTGCAATTCTTGCACCTTCATTGATTCAGTCTGGTCGTGTGGTCACTGTCAGCAATGATGGCACGGTGTATGCGCACAACGTAGAAACGGGTCAATTGGTATGGACCTATAACTTGCCAAACGTACAGTTTAGCTTACGTGGTATGGCTGCACCTGTTGCTTTAGACCCGCGTACAGTCTTAATTGCTTCGGCAAATGCCTATGTTTATGCCTTAGATATTGTGACAGGCGTACCACGCATGCAACGTCGTGTCGCAATCAGTGAAGGTCGTTCAGACATTCAACGCTTAAATGATATTGATGGTGACCCTGTAGTTGCCGGCCAATTCTTGGTGACCACAAGCTATCAAGGTCAGGTCACTGTATTGGACTTGGCATCGCAACAGGTGATCTGGAGCGAAGACATGAGCAGCACCAAACGCCCAGAAGTAGCGGGTAATGGTGTGTTTGTCAGTAGTGATGACGGTAAAATTGCTGCCTATGAAATCACGTCTGGGCAACAACTTTGGGAAAATGACAGTTTGTTGAATCGTCGTTTGTCTAATCCAGTCTTGCTAGGTCAGTATTTGGTGGTAGGCGATTTAGACGGTGTGTTGCATTTGCTTGACCCAAGTTCAGGTCAGTTGGTTGGTCGCTCAAAAACCAGCGGTGAAGTACGCACATTGCGTGTCATTGACAATCAGCTTTACGTAGCAACGCAAAAGGGTGCTTTCAGCGTTTGGCAGAACCGTTAATTTTATTCTGACTTTTATGCTAAAATAGTCGTCCGTATTTTTACGCGGGGTAATTGAATGTTCAATACCCCGTGTTTTTATTTAGATATTTGATCTACTTTCTCCACAGTTTCTGATGTTCAGGCCATTTAAGTTGGCTGATCTTGTATAAAGGTTAATCTATGAAACCCGTAATTGCGCTCATTGGTCGTCCGAACGTCGGAAAATCAACGCTGTTTAACCAGATTACCAAGAGCCGTGATGCGCTTGTTGCCGACTTTGCTGGTCTGACACGTGACCGAAAATATGGTGATGCTACTTACCAAAACAAGTCCTTTATTGTTGTGGACACAGGTGGTATTGGCGAAACCGAAGGCGGTATTGACTCTTATATGGCAGAGCAGTCAAAAACTGCAATCCACGAAGCGGACATCATTATTTTTGTGGTGGATGCACGTGCAGGCTTGTTGGCATCGGATGAGCAAATTGCGCGTGAATTGCGTACTTTAGGCAAAAAAGTATTCTTAGTGGCCAACAAGGTCGATGGCGTACATGCCGAAGCAGCCTTGGTGGAATTCTTCAAGCTAGGTATGGGCGAACCATTACAAGTGGCTGCTAGTCACGGACGTGGCGTACAGCAAATGCTGGAAGATGTTCTGGCTGATATTCCTGAAGACGAAAACCCAGATGCACATGACCAAGACACAGGTTTGCGTTTAGCCATTATTGGACGTCCAAACGTGGGGAAATCTACGTTGGTCAACCGTTTATTGGGTGAAGAGCGTGTGGTTGCATTTGACCAACCTGGAACAACACGTGACTCGGTTTATATTCCATTTGAGCGTAATGGGCGTAAATACACCTTAATTGATACTGCAGGTGTGCGTCGTAAAGGTAAGGTCGATGAAATGATTGAGAAATTCTCAATTGTGAAAACCTTACAAGCCATGAAAGATGCTCACGTTGTGGTAGTGGTGGTTGATGCACGTGATGGTATTGTAGAGCAAGACTTACACTTGATTGGTTATGCACTCGAAGCAGGGCGTGCCATGGTGGTTGCGATTAACAAATGGGACAATATGTCTGAGTATGATCGCAAGCAATGTAAGCTAGATGTAGAACGTCGTTTTGACTTTATTCCATGGGCAAAAATTCACCTGATTTCTGCATTACATGGTACAGGTGTGGGCGATCTATACCCATCTATACACCGTGCTTATGAATCATCACATTTGAAAGTTTCACCTGCTAAACTGACACAAATTTTGAATGATGCGACTGATGCGCACCATCCACCAAAAGTACAGGGGCGTGCCATCAAAATGCGCTATGCGCATATGGGCGGACAAAACCCACCTACAATTGTCATTCACGGCAACAAGGTAGATAAAACCCCTGCGGATTACCGTCGCTATTTAGAAAATGTGTTCCGTAAAGTGTATAAACTTGAAGGTACACCGGTAAAAATTGAATTTAAAACTTCTGAAAACCCATTTGAAGGACGTAAGTCACAGGTGGATGAGCGTACTGCAGCACGTCGCCGCCGCTATGTACAGAAGTTCAAGAAAGCTGAGAAAAAGTTTAAGCGTGGTTAAGCTGTCATTTTTCAAGATGCAAAAAAAGCCCGAATTTTAAATTCGGGCTTTTTATTGTGTGCGGCATCTTGGGGTAGCATTACCTTATGCGCGCTTTGCCAACAATCGATTCGACCAACGATTTAACCATTGCGGGCTAATGCCAGACAATTGCATTAAGGTTTTGGCTTTTAAACCTACCGCACGGTGGGTGTTGGTCAGAATAGAGTCTTTGGCCGTTGCTTGTTGATAAACCACTTGCGCTACATCTTCTGCTGAGAGATGTACCCCCATATTCTGAATGGTGCCAGCATCCATATCTTTAACCATGGCTGTTTGCACAAAAAGTGGCATTACATCTAACACACGAATACCAAATTTATCCCATTCTATATCTAGTCCTTCAGTGATGCCTCGCACAGCAAATTTAGAAGCAGAGTATGAGATTAAATCTGCTTGTCCATAAATTGCAGAGGCGGAAGACAGATTAATCACCCGAGCAAAACTGGCCTGTTTCAAATAAGGCAAAGCTGCGTGACAGCCATTCAATACACCATTGACATTGACTGCCATAGTACGGTGATGAGCTTCTATAGGCGTATCTTCAAAAGCACCTGAATATAAAATTCCAGCATTGTTGACTAAAATATTGAGTTCACCCGCCCATTGGCAAAAATCTGACAAAGCAGCTTGCCAGCTGGCATAGTCTGCTACATCCAATAAGCCTGCATGCGCACGTTCACCCAGTTGATTGGCCAGTTGTTGGGCTTGGGTGAGATGAATGTCATAAATACCGACACGGTAACCTTGTTGATAAAACAATTGTGCGATTGCGGCACCAATGCCTTGTGCAGCGCCACTAATCAAGATACTGTGCATTTGAACTTGCTCCCTGATGTTATTTTTGTTGTGCATATCGTCTTTGCTGTCTGAGCATAACAAAAAAATGGTGCATTCGTGCAATAAATTGAAATAAGGAACAACCCATGCAGCAATTGCTTTCAATCATGCAGCAGTTACGTCAACAATGCCCGTGGGATCAAAAACAAACCCCAGAAAGTTTGACTAAATACGCGATTGAAGAAGCTTATGAAGTTGAAGCGGCAGTGCGTTCAGGCAAGGTGGATGATGTACGTGATGAGCTAGGTGATTTGTTGTTGCAAGTGGTGTTTCAGGCACAAATGTATAGCGAGCAAGGTGCATTTAATTTTCAGGATGTGGTGCAAGCCATTTGCGATAAATTGATCCGTCGGCATCCGCATGTGTTTCAGGCTGAGCAGTTTGAGAAGCTCAGTGCAGAAGATGTTGCTGCCTTGTGGAAAACCATTAAACAACAAGAAAAACAAGGCAAGGCAAAATCACGTTTAGACGAAATCAAACATGCCCCTGCATTACAGCAGGCGCAGCAAATTCAGCAGCATGCAGCCCAGTTAAGCTTTGATTTTCCAACTGTAGAAGAGGCTTATGCAAAACTTGAAGAAGAGTTACAGGAATTACAGCAGGTGATTCAGCGGCAACAATCCGACGAAATACGGGATGAATTTGGTGATTGTTTGTTTTCTTTAATCAATGTTGGGCGTAAACTTGGCGTGTCCAGTGAGATGGCATTATTGGGCACAATTCATAAATTTAGAACACGCTTTGCTTACATTGAAGATCAGGCCGAATTACAACAAAAAACAATAGAAGATATGACTTTAGAAGAAATGGATCAACTTTGGGAGCAGGCAAAACAACAATTAAAATGACAGGTTTTGTGGCAACATGAATATATCGCAGCAATTAAAAGTTTCTTTTCGCTTTTTTTCTTTCGGATGGCAGCACTGGCTTGCATTGCTGTTATGCAGTATCAGTGTATGGACTACAGCACAAAATGTGCAATCTAAGCCTGCGCAGGTGGGTGGGCACAGCTATGATCAAAACTATTTAAAATGGAAAGCGCAGCAAGCCGCGCAAGATCAGCGTTTAAGTGCGGCTCAAACCACATCATCAAGCGCAGAACATTATTTAGCACGTCCTACTCAGCAAAGTGCGCATACAAATCAAGTGCGTTTAAATAGCGCTTCACTAGAACAATTGCAGCAATTGTCTGGGGTGGGCATGAAAAAAGCACAAGCGATTGTGGAATATCGAAAACAAAATGGAAAATTCCAAAGTATTGAAGAACTTCAGCAAGTCAAAGGGATTGGGTCTGCCTTATTTGCCAAGAATAAACATAAGTTGGCATTGTAGCTGCAAGCAGAATTTTAGCACTGCACATTGCAAAATTAGCATGTGAATCAAATTGCCCTTTGATTGTGTTAGAGATATGATTAGCGACATCTTATCTGTTTTACGTTCAGACGTAGGAGACAGCGTCTTTTGCAAACTTTGCGCGCGTCAAAATGTGGTTTATCTACCGCTCAATTACCTTCTTCCATTTTAGATGTTCTAGATGCTTTAACCAAAGCAGGCTATGAAGCTTATATCGTCGGTGGTGGAGTTCGTGACTTAATGTTAGGGCTAAATCCGAAGGATTTTGATGCCGTAACCAATGCCACACCCTCACAAGTGAAAGAAGTTTTCGGACGACGTTGCCGAATTATTGGACGACGTTTTGAGCTGGCGCATGTCTATGCAGGGCGTGAACTAATTGAAGTGGCCACTTTCCGTGCGCCACCGAAAAAAGCTGTGACTTCTGCGGCGGGGATGATTCTGCGCGATAATAACTGGGGCACAATCGAGCAAGATTTTGCCCGTCGTGACTTTTCAATCAATGCGTTGTATTACCAGCCACGCAAAGGCATCGTGTTAGATTTTTGCAATGCCGTAGATGATATAAAGCACAGAAACTTGCGTTTATTGGGCGAACCAACTTTACGTTTTGAAGAAGACCCAGTGCGTATGCTGCGTACTTTGCGTTTTGCTGCCAAATTAAATTTCAATATTGATCCAAAAATTCTTAAAATTTTTACGCCTGAAATGACGCAGTTATTGCGTGATGTATCGCCACACCGTTTATATGATGAGTCGCAAAAACTCTTTACGATGGGGCATTTAAATAAAGTCCTGCCGATGTTGATTGAGTTTGGTATTTGGCGTCAGTTATTTGCCGACATCAAGCCAGACATCAACTCATTTATTGAACGTGCAGCAAAAAATACCGATCAACGGATTGCGATTGGTAAAACCATCAACCCTGCATTTTTCTATGCGGTGCTGTTGTGGCAACCATTTTTAGAGCGTTGTGACTTTTATCTGTCTAAAGGTGTAGTGGCCGCCGAAGCGCGAGCACAAGCTGGTTTAGATGTACTAAAACGTCAGGCGACACGTACCATTATTCCTCGTTTTGCTGAAACTTTTATTCGTGAAGTTTGGGAAATGCAAACCCGTTTATTGCAACCGAAACCACAGCAAATTGAAGCATTGTCTGGGCATGCGCGTTTCCGTGCAGGTTTTGACTTTTTATTACTGCGTGAAAAAGCAGGCGATAGCTCGACTTTAGGAATGGGTCAGTGGTGGGATGCCTACCAGCTTATGAGCACCGATGAAAAAGAACGTGCGATTGCCCAATATAACCGATTACGTGCCAAGAGCCGCCGTAAAACAGCGCAAGAACCTGTTGATGTGGCACCAGCAACACATGCTGCCGATATGCAGATTGAACCCTTGGTGAATGAGCCTGAGCCTCGTAGTCGACGTGCGCGTAAAGCCAAACAGTATGAAGAAAATCGGGCGCAATTGACTGCTACAGCAAACGGTTCAGGTATTGGTGCAGATCATCCGATTTTAAAACGTAAACGTGTGCAACGTGATTTAAGCCAAGTGATTTTTGGGCCAACACAATGAGCAACATCACCTATATTGGTTTAGGCAGTAATTTGGGCGATTCGCGTCAAATTTTGACTGAAGCGGTGCAAAAACTGGCAACTTTGGGGCAAGTGCAGACTTCTAAACTGTATCAAAGCCCACCAATGGGGCCACAAGATCAGCCTAATTATTTGAATGCTGTGGTACGTTTAGATACCGAACTTGAAGCCTTGGCATTGTTAGATGAATTACAGCGTTTTGAACAAGAGTCGGGTCGGGTGCGTTTACGTCATTGGGGTGAGCGTACGCTAGATTTAGACTTGTTGATTTATGCTGATGCCAACATTCAAAATGAACGTCTGACTGTACCGCATGTGGGGGTGTTAGAACGTGATTTTGTCGTCATCCCGTTGTTAGATTTGGATGCTAACTTAAGTGTTAAGGGACAATTATTAAAACACTCGCCATTGCTTGAACATCCGAGCTTAACTGTTGTAGATGCTAGCAATTGGGCAGGGCTATAAAGTTTTAAATTAAGCATGCGTGATGCTTTTTCCATAGAGGAATATTTTCATGATTAGTTTAAGTGACCTAAGAAAATTTAAAGCGGAAGGTCGAAAATTCTCCTGCCTGACTTGCTATGATGCAAGCATGGCGAAAGCAATGGAAATTGCTGAAATTGATACGATTTTAATTGGCGATTCTTTGGGGATGTCCATTCAGGGGCGTGACTCAACCTTGCCTGTCAGCGTGGCGGATATGGCTTATCATACTGCGGCGGTGCGTCGTGGTAATCAACATGCTTTTATTTTGACTGACTTGCCATTTATGAGTTATGCCACCTTAAATGATGCATTGCAAAGCTCGAAAGAGGTGATGCAAGCGGGTGCACAAATGGTCAAAATGGAAGGTGGTGCATGGCTCAGCGAAACCGTTGCAACACTGACCCGTAATGGTATTCCTGTCTGTGTACATTTAGGTTTAACGCCACAATCGGTGCATGTATTTGGCGGTTATAAATTACAGGCACGTACCCGCGAAGCTGCAGATAAACTGATTGCTGACTGTAAAGCTGTGGTAGAAGCAGGCGCGGCGATTCTGTTACTAGAATGTGTGCCAGCACAGCTAGGTCAAGAAATTTCTGCCTTGTTCCCTGAAATTCCAGTGATTGGGATTGGTGCAGGTGCAGACACTGACGGTCAGGTACTAGTGGTGCAAGACATGCTGGGGCTGACTTTTGGTCGTGTCGCAAAATTTGTACGTAACTTTATGAAAGAACAAGCGGGTGAAACTGCCATTTTGGATGCATTTAAAGCCTATCATGCTGCAGTTCAAGATGGTTCTTTCCCTGCACGTGAACAAACTTTCCAAGTCGAGTTGTAATATGAAAACTGAAACCACAATTCAAGGCTTAGCGGCTTCATTACAGCCTGCACGCGCTGCGCGTAAAACCATTGGTTTTGTTCCGACTATGGGCAATTTGCACGAAGGGCATTTGACCTTGGTGCGCGAAGCGAAAAAAATATGTGATGTGGTGGTGGTCAGTATTTTTGTCAATCCAATTCAATTTGGGCCTAATGAAGATTTTGATAGTTATCCACGAACTTTAGACCAAGACAGTCAATTGTTGGCAGAGGTTGGTTGCGACATTATTTTTGCACCTTCAGTTGAGCAAATGTATGGCAGCAAACCACGTTTGACCAATATTTCTGTTAGCGATATTACTGCAGATTTGTGTGGCTTACAGCGCCCGGGTCATTTTGATGGGGTCGCAGTCGTAGTAACCAAATTGTTTAATATGGTCCAGCCAAACTATGCTTTCTTTGGTGAAAAAGACTATCAACAACTGGCAGTCATTCGTCAGTTTGTACGTGACTTGAATATTCCGCTAGAAGTGATTGGTGTGCCAATTGTACGTGCAGCAGATGGTTTGGCACTTAGTTCACGCAATGGGTATTTGAGCGCTGAACAGCGTCAAATTGCACCGACAATCTATCAAAGTTTAAAGGCTGCTGCACAAGCATTACAGCAAGGTGAAACTTTGTCACAAGTGTTAGCGAATATTAAAGCAACATTGACAGCAGCAGGCTTTGTTGTGGACTATGTAGAGGCGCGTACAACAGAATTGCAGAAAATTGAAGCATTTAGTGAAGATCTGGTGTTGTTCGTTGCAGCAAAATTGGGCAATACACGTTTAATTGATAATTTGCAGGTCAAACATTCTGCATAGCTGGCAATAGAAGGGTTGCATGCCATGAAACGTATTTTGATCGTGACAGGTCAATCGGGTTCAGGAAAATCTTCGGCATTACAAGTGTTGGAAGATTTGGGTTATTACTGTATTGATAATTTACCTTTGGCATTGCTTCCCGAAATTGTGGATAAACTGGATCAGGAAAATAACTTGGAACAGTTGGCATTGGGGGTAGATGTACGCAGCACCCGTGCCGACTTGCAAGAGTTTGATTTGGTATTTGAGCAACTGCAAAAGCATGGTTCAGTCGATATTATTTATCTGACCACGCAAGATCAGGAATTGATTGCCCGTTTTAGCGCATCACGCCGTCCGCATCCACTCTCTAGCCGTTTTAAAAGCTTGAATGAATGTATTCAAGAAGAAAAAAACTTGTTGATGCCGATTCAGTTCCGCTCTACGGTTCATATTGATACCACTGACAAAAGCGTGCATGATTTAAAACATGTGTTGTTGTCTAAGCTTGGGCAAACTGACAAATTGATTGTAATTTTACAATCCTTTGGCTATAAGCACGGAATCCCCTTAGATGCCGATTATGTGTTTGATGTGCGTCATTTGCCCAATCCCCATTGGGATTTGGAGCTAAGAAAACATTCAGGCTTAGATGCACCTGTGCAGAAATTTTTGCAACAAAGTCCGCAAACCCATGAAATGTTTCAGGACATCCATCAGTTTTTAGAAAAATGGTTGCCAGCCTTTGCCGAAGGACATCGACACTACATCACCATTTCAATTGGCTGTACGGGTGGGCAACACCGTTCCGTTTATATCGTAGATAGACTAAAAAAAGCACTTGAGGCAAAATGGTCTATTCAAGTCTTACACCGAGAAATGAAGCACTGGTCATGATTGACACAACTGTTGACGTAATTAATAAACTAGGTTTACATGCACGGGCATCTGGGAAACTGATTGAAGTGACCACCAAATTCCGTTCGTCAATCCAAATTGGTAAAGGCGACAAATTGGTTGATGCCAAAAATATTATGTCCTTGCTCATGTTAGGTGCAGGCAAGGGAACTACTTTACGCTTGGTGATTGATGGTGCAGATGAAGAAAAAGCTTTATCTGATATTCAAGCACTGTTTGCAGCAAAATTTTACGAGGCAGATTAATCGTGGCACGTCGACCGCAACGTTTTACCGAAGATGACTTTGAATCTTTAGAAGGGCGTGCAAGTAAAACCGAACAGAAAAAAGCCGTACAACGTATGGCTGCACTGGGCGAACAATTGGCGCAGTTAAGCGCCAAACAAATTCAGAAACTTCCAGTAGAAGAGCGTTTAATTGATGCTTTACTGGAATTGCAAAGCATTACTTCACATGAAGCACGTCGTCGTCAGTGTCAGCGTATTGGTAAATTGTTGCGTAATGAAGATGAAAGCGTAATTTTGTCTTATTTGACACCGCAACAAGGTGCGAAAAAAACCGCACAGTTACAGCGTTGGGTGGAACGAATTATTAAAGACGGCGACCCTGTGATTAATGATTTTAGTAAAACCTATAAAGCGGCTGAACGTCATACACTGCGTCAGCATGTGTTGCGTATCCACCGTGATATGAAACAGGAAGTGTCTGCGGAAGAACTTGAAGCATCTAAGCTCAAGTTGTTTAACTATGTGCAGCAAGTGGCTTTATTGTCAGAAAGCTAGATTAGCGTACCTTATCTAAGAAGATAGATAGCGTGAGCTGATGATTGCACAAAAAAACGACTCATGACGAGTCGTTTTTATTTGGTCTTAATATAGAGATTTTCAAATTTTAGCCAAACTCACCGACTGAACGCTCTTTGGCCCACTCACGCAATACAAACTTTTGTAATTTGCCTGTAGAGGTTTTTGGAATTTCAGTAATCACCACATCTTTTGGTACTTTAAAGCGTGCTAAGTGCTGGCTGCAATAGGCAATGATTTCTTCAGGGCTGGCCTGTTTACCGTCTTTGAGTTCGATAAAGGCACATGGTACTTCCTGCCAACGAGGGTCAGGTTTTGCTACCACTGCAGCAGTTAGCACAGCAGGGTGTTGATACAGGACTTCTTCAACTTCCAGCGACGAAATATTTTCGCCCCCTGAAATGATCACGTCTTTAGAGCGGTCAGTAATTTTGGCATAGCCGTCGGGTTGGCATACGGCTAAATCACCCGTATGGAACCAACCACCTGCAAATGCTTCTGCGGTAGCTTCTGGGTTTTTCAAATAGCCTTTCATCACGATATTGCCACGGAACATAATTTCGCCCATGGTCTTACCATCTTTGGGTACAGGTTGCATTGTTTCAGGGTCAAGAACTTTCATGCCATCCTGCAATGGATATGGCACACCCTGACGAGAATGTAACTGTGCTTGTTCCTGAATAGACAAGTCGCTCCAACCTGCTTGAGAAGCACAGAGTGCAGATGGGCCATAAGTTTCAGTCAGGCCATAAACGTGAGTAACATTAATGCCAATATTGCGCATACCTTCAATAATTGCGGCTGGTGGTGCAGCACCTGCTACCATGACTTCTACACGGTGGTCAAACTGGGTCTTTTTCTCATCTGGGGTGTTAATTAACATCGATAAGACAATTGGTGCACCGCAGAAATAATCGACTTTGTGTTCTGCAATCAGTTTGAAAATCAGTTCAGGGTCGACTTTACGCAAGCAGATATTGGTACCACCATTGGCGGCCATGGTCCACGCAAAACACCAGCCGTTACAGTGGAATAAAGGTAGCGTCCATAAGTATTTGGCACGCGGTGTCATACCACAGGCAATAATATTACTTGCTGCATTAATATATGCACCACGATGATGGTAAACCACGCCTTTCGGGTTGCCTGTGGTGCCTGATGTGTAATTTAGACTAATCGCATCCCATTCATCTTGCGGTAAATGCCATTCAAAATTCGGATCACCCGCTGCGAGCCATGTTTCGTATTCAATTTGTCCGATGCTAAGGGCATTCGTAGCATGTTCGTATTCTGCGTCGCTGACATCAATGACATAAATTTCATGCGTTACCATTGCCAAGGCTTCCTGCGCCAAGGCTGCAAATTCAGGGTCAACCAAAAGTACTTTGGATTCAGCATGATCTAGCATAAATGCCAGTGTTTTGGCATCTAAGCGGGTATTTAAAGTATTTAACACTGCCCCCGCCATAGGTACGGCAAAATGTGCTTCCAACATAGCAGGAACATTCGGGAGCAGCACCGAAACAGTATCGTTTTTGCTAATGCCTAATTGTTGAAGTTGATGGGCAAATTGGCAGCAGCGCAAATAGGTTTCACGCCATGTGATTTGGCGTGAACCATGAATAATCGCATTTTGATGTGGGTAAATATAAGCCGCCCGTTCCAAGTAACGTAAAGGGGACAAGGCTACAAAATTGGCGGGTGTACGCGGTAATTCATCGTATGCGCTGACCATTGTTATTCTCCATATATGTCGTTATTTTATCCAATTTAAAAAGATAGGGATTTTATGGCAGCTTTGCAGTTATGCTTTAGTCGAAATCCTGTTGTTTTTATTTTTGTTCGCTTGTAAGTCGGTTTAAATAATGAGTGAAGTAAAATTTAACTTTTTGTTTTTCTTTAAGAATAATCAGTGTTTACGGTGTGATCTGATTTTTATACAGTGAAGGGCTGAGTCCTGTCCATCGTTTAAAGGCACGTCTAAATTCGCGTAATTCACTAAAGCCAAGTTGTTGGCTAATTTCAGTCATGCTCAAAGGCTGTTGTAGCAGTTGTTTGGCTTTATTTTCCAAAACGTGTTGGCGCAGGTTTTGGAAGTTGCAGCCTTCGGCAAGTAATTGTCTGCGTAAATGTCTTTCGCTCATTTGAAAATGTTGTGCCGCTTGGTGCATATCAAAGTGCTGAGGTAAATGCTGTTCGATTAGATAACTCAACACGTGTGCATATTGCTGTTGATTAATCGCCTGCATATCCTGATACGCTTGTTGGCAGACACGCAGGGCGGTGCTGTAATTGGCGGCACTAGAGGTTTTAATTTGGCGTCCTAAAATCTCTGGTCGGAACACCAAAGCATTCATGTATGATGAAAAGTGCAGAGGACATTGATAATGCACCTGATAAGCCTCTAAATAGTCGGGTTGGGCAAAACTAAAATGCACTTCGACCAAATCTTGATGATTGCCAAGCATGACGTCTAAGCAGCTAACAATACTGGAGAGGACTTCATCGCAAAAAAAGCGCAGTAAGTTCCCCGTGGGATAACGCTCTTTCATCACCAGTGTAGGAGAGGTCGAGGAAAAATCGTACTCCAAATCCATCACACTGCCTGAAATGGGATGGTACTGCAGTCCTGTCTGTAAGGCTTCTACAACATTTTGACTGGACACCATGGCAAAACCGAGCATGCCCATGGAAATCAGCCCCTTGTCACGTCCAATTTCTAAGCCTAAATGTGCACATTGAGTGTCTTGCAGGGCGCGTGTCACCACTTTGCAAATATCTTGAAATGAAACAAAACCATTGCCTTGGACGATTTGATCAAGATCTTGAGAAATTCCCTGAAACCATGGTTGATAGGGGATCTGTTGTTCTTTGGCGTAATGAATCAGACCTGACAATAAGGCAGGCGGCACGTGCTGCAGCAAGTAGTTTGAAGTTGCTGACATAAGTCCGATTATCCCCCCATGCCATTGTCGCTTTGACCCTTATTTGCCGTGATGCAATTTTGTTTAATGGCATTGATCAGCGTCATGACTGATTGTATAGATGAAAAGGAATACGATTGCAATGTATTTGGTGGGTTGGAATAAACAGGAAATTCATATTCAGCCAAAAGGGCTTGCCATGTTTGGTTATGGCAACTGGAAACATCGTGCCTATGAACAACGAACAGCTTTATTTGCCCGCAGTATTTGTATTCAAACCTTAGACAATGACTTATTAATTTTTTGCTGTCTGGATATGGGGTGTGTGACCTATGCCATGCGTCATTTGGCGATACAGCGTTTACAGCGTAAACTGGGGGAGCGTTTTCAGCCGCAGCGTTTGGTATTGATGGCAACGCATACTCATTCTGCACCTGGCGGTTGTGCACATGAAGCGTTGTACAATATGCCCACACCTGGTTTTGTGCCTGAACATTTAAATGCAGTGGTCGATGCGATTGTGGGCAGTGTGCTCAAAGCTTTGGCGACCCAGAAAAAACCGATATTTATATGAGCAATGGTCGTTTTGCAGAAGAAACGCCAGTGGCATGGAATCGCTCTTTAACAGCGTATAACCGTAATCCTGATGTATCTCGTAGAACGCTGGAACAGGCACATTTGGCCTTAGATCGTGATATGCAATTGCTTGGTTTTTATCGCGAAGGTAATTTACAGGCAGTTTTTTCTTTATTTGGGGTGCATGCTACCTGTTTAAGCAGTCGTTTAAGCGCTCATGATGGTGATAACAAAGGTTATGCCGCACTTTGTACCGAGCGTGCACTGCAACAACGTGGGGTCAAAAATCCTGTGGCAATTTTTGCCCAAGCCGCAGCGGGTGATGTTTCTCCACATTATCATGGCCCTGAGCAGTCACAGGTACGTGCTGCAATGCGCGATGAAAAAGAATACGAATATACACAGCAAAATGGTCGCTATCAAAGTGAATTGGCACTGAAAGCTTTGGCACATAGAGGTACGCCGTTAATGGGAGCTTTAGATGCTGTGTGCCATTATGTCGATTTAAGCAATATTGAAATTCCAGTTGAATTTGCGATGGGGCAAACAGATGCAAAAACCAGTGCAGCCTGTCATGGTGCAGCATTTTTTGCAGGAACACCTGTAGATGGTGCAGGTGTGGCACAACCGATTTTTAAAGGTATGCAATGGTTAGCGCAGCGAGTGAAAAAGAAAAAGTTGAGTAATCCTCAAGCCGCAGATTATAGCTATTATCAACAGCTATATGCCTCACAAGGCCCCAAAGATATTGTGCTGGAATGTGGTTCTAAAACCATTTTTGGCAAGCCACTGAATCATTATCCTAAATTTTTAGACAAACTGATTGCAGAAATGAACAAGCAGGCCAGTGTAGGTGCAATTGATCATAGCTTGTTGGTACCGAATGTAGTGCCATTACAATTAATTAAAATTGGCGACTTAACCTTGCTGTGCTGTCCTGGGGAAATTACTACTGTTGCAGCTAAGCGGCTCAAAGTAACCGTACAACAAGAATTGGAATCGACTCAAAAAGTTTGGTTGGCTTCATATTGCAATGATTATATGGGCTATGTGACCACCTTCGAGGAATATCAACAACAAGCCTATGAAGGTGGTCACACTTTATATGGACAGTGGACTTTGGCAGCGTTGCAAACTAAATTTCAATATTTCGCAGAGCAATTGAATTTGCCTATTCCACAACGCGATACAGCATCGTTATTACCGCCCGCTGTACCTTTGGATGAATTAGAAAAAAGAACATATCGTGACAGTTTGAAAGCTAATGCGCTAAATGAATTGTGGTTTTTTATACATTGTTCCATGTGAAACATATTCTAAATCATGTACTAGTCAGGAGGTTAATCTAAATCAATATGGATAGAGAGGTCATTTATCTCATCCATGTGTCTCTATTTTTTTAATGCGGTACTTTAAAAAGTAACGCAAAACAAACTGCAATAAAAATAAATGCCACGCAGAAAAAGGAAGGATTATGAAACAGCGTTGGAGTAACTGGTCTGGAAAGCAAACAGCCTATCCAGACTTTTTACAGCCGAAAAATGTAGATGAACTGAAAAAAATTGTGCGGAAGCACGACAAAATTAGAATGGTCGGAGCAGGGCATTCCTTTAGCCCCTTAGCCACAACCGATGATGTGATGGTGAATTTAGATCATATTCAGGGGGTGCATCAATTTAATGCACAAAAGCAGCAATGCACCTTACATGCAGGGACTCGGCTGTACAAACTGGGTGAATGTCTAGCTCCGATTCATCAGGCGCTGCAAAATCAGGGCGATATTGATCATCAGAGTTTGGCAGGTGTGGTTGCAACAGGAACACATGGCACAGGTGTGGATTTACCTTGTCTATCGGCTTTGGTGACTGATTTTGAACTGCTCACAGCAGAGGGTGAGGTGTTGCAATGTTCACCTGAACACAATGCTGAAATTTTTCAGGCAGGTCGGGTCGCGCTGGGCAGTTTTGGGGTGATGACCAAAATCACTTTACAAAACCGTTCGCGCTATAAACTCAAAGAGCAGCTACGTTTATGTGCCTTGAGTGATATTTATCAATATATAGACCGTTGGAAGCATCAACATCGCCATATTGAGTTTTGGGCATTTTTACACAGTGATCAGGTGATTTTAAAAACCTTAGATGAGAGCCGAGGATTGACGGATCCTCGTCCGCAACATTGGTTATCAGAAGACCGTTTATTAAATTTTTGTTCGGAAATAACCCGTGTTTTTCCACAGTTAAATCCGTATTTACAATCTTTGTTGGGCGTGTTTATCAAACCGAGTACTCATGTCGATTGGTCGAGTCAAATTTTCCCAACGCCACGCAATACCAAATTTAACGAAATGGAATACCAATTGCCTGCCGAGCAAGGTTTGGCGTGTTTAGAAGAATTATTGGCGGTTTTGAAACAACAGCGTGTCGCCATGTTTTTCCCAATCGAGTTTCGCTATGTCAAAGGCGATGATATTTGGCTGAGTCCTTTTTATGGACGGGATTCGGTGTCTATTTCAATCCACCAATTTTATAAACAAGATTGCCAACATATTTTTAAATGGGTCGAACCGATTTTACAAAAATATCAGGGACGTCCACATTGGGGCAAATTGCACAGTATGCAAGCGGATCAATTACGTGAGTTATATCCAAAATGGGATGATTTTATGCAACTTCGTGAGCAGCTTGATCCACAGCAAAAATGGATTAATCCATATTTAAGACAAATTTTCACGATTCCAAGTTTGAGTGCGGCGTGATGTTCAATAAACAACTCAAGCAATCGCAAAATAAGAGCATTCAATTAGGGAGCGTGACATGCAAAGTGATTATTTTCAGCAACTCACCCACAGTTTGCAGCAACAGGGTACAGGAACACCGCAACTGATTGTGGATATGGCACGTTTTCAGCATAACTTGGATTATGTTGCAGCCCATTTGCCTGCACGGTTGCAACCACGACTGGTGGTGAAATCGCTAGCGTGTTTGGAGATATTGCAACACGCAAGCCAAAGTCTGAATACGCAGCGTTTTATGTTGTTTCATCTGCCACATTTGTATGAAGTGATGCAGCACTTTCCACAAGCAGATGTACTGTTTGGCAAGCCAATGCCAATACGTGCGGTAGATGCTTTTTATCAGCAGGTGATGGCGTCTGCTGAGAATATCCAATTGCATTTACAATGGTTGGTTGATCAACCTGCACGTTTACAACAGTATTTACATTTGGCACAACAACGCCAGCTTTGTTTGAATATTAATCTTGAAATTGATATCGGTTTGCATCGTGGTGGGGCGCAAGATCATGCTGGATTTATGCAAATGCTGGAATTGATTCAGCAGCATCCACAACATTTAAAACTGTCAGGTTTGATGGGGTACGATGCGCATGTGGTGAAATTACCAAATGTATTTCATGCACAAGCCAAAGCCTATCAACACTCACAGCAGCAATATAGAAATTATAAACAACTGATTCAGCATCATTTTCCAAAGTTGTGGCAGGATGACTTGTGTTTTAACGGTGGTGGTAGCCTGACATTTATGCAGCATTGTCAGCACAGTGAATGTAATGATCTGGCTTTTGGTTCGATGTTGCTTAAACCCAGTGATTTTGATTTAAAAATCTTGTCAGATTTGCAATCGGCTTTGTGGATTGCAACACCTGTTTTAAAGGTATTGGCTGCGGTACAAGTGCCAGGCTTAGATCGTTTGCAGTCCTATTTGCCACAATCCAATCAAGCCGTTTTTGTTTATGGTGGCTATTGGATGGCAGATTATGTTTATCCTGAGAGCAGTCATCCACATGCTTTATACGGACGCAGTAGCAATCAAGAGTTGATTCAAGTACCCAAACAGCATCGCATCCAAATAGATGATTATGTATTTTTACGCCCGCAACAGAGTGAGGCGGTGTTGCCACAGTTTGAAGCGGTGTATGCCTATCAACATGGACAATTCACGCCGTGGGCAACCTTTAGGGAATAAAAACAGCTGAAATGCCGATTCTTTGGCTTTTTTAGTACACAAAGGTTTAAACCTGTACGCAAGCCGTGTAAAATTTAAGGCGCTTTTTATTTATACACCGTTTTTATCTTTTGAGGGTCTCCCTTAATCATAATCTCGCGGTGATATGCTCCATGGTACGGGGCATCACTCCTTAAGGATTTTTATCTATGCCTATTATCACTTTGCCAAATGGCGATCAAAAACAGTTTGATCAAGCCGTATCTGTGATGGAAGTTGCTCAAAGCATCGGTCCGGGTCTTGCCAAAAATACAGTTGCTGGACGTGTGAATGATCGTTTGGTCGATGCCTGCGATTTAATTACCGAAGACGCAACCCTACAAATTATTACGCCTAAAGATGAAGAAGGCGTAGAGATTATCCGTCACTCATGTGCGCACTTGGTGGGGCATGCGGTAAAACAGCTTTTTCCTGAAGCGAAAATGGTGATTGGCCCTGTCATTGAAGAAGGTTTCTACTATGACATTTGGATGCCACGTCCGTTTACTTTAGATGACATGGCAGCGATTGAAGAGCGCATGAAAAAGCTCATCGACCAAGATTATGATGTTGTAAAAAAAATGACCCCGCGTGATGAAGTGATTGCAGAATTTACAGCGCGTGGCGAAGAATATAAATTACGTTTGATTGCAGACATGCCAAACGAAACCCAAATGGGCTTGTACTATCATCAAGACTATTTGGATATGTGTCGTGGTCCACACGTTCCAAACACTAAATTCTTAAAGTCGTTCAAACTCACCAAAATTTCAGGCGCTTATTGGCGCGGTGATGCGAAAAACGAACAGTTACAACGTATTTATGGTACGGCTTGGGCGGACAAAAAACAGCTCGCGGCGTATATCAAACGTATTGAAGAAGCAGAAAAGCGTGACCACCGTAAAATTGGTAAAGCTTTGGACTTGTTCCATATGCAAGAAGAAGCACCAGGCATGGTGTTCTGGCATCCAAATGGCTGGACGATTTACCAAGTACTTGAGCAGTACATGCGTAAAGTACAACAAGACAACGGTTACCTAGAAATTCGTACCCCGCAAGTGGTCGATTTCACGCTATGGGAAAAATCAGGACATGCTGCCAACTACGCAGACAATATGTTTACCACCCATTCTGAAAACCGTAACTATGCAGTAAAACCAATGAACTGCCCATGTCACGTACAAGTCTTTAACCAAGGGCTAAAGTCGTATCGTGATTTGCCAATTCGTCTGGCAGAATTTGGTTCATGTCACCGTAACGAGCCATCGGGTTCATTGCACGGCATTATGCGTGTACGTGGCTTTACTCAGGACGATGCACACATTTTTTGTACCAAAGAACAAATCGGGCCAGAAGTTGCAGACTTCATTCAACTGACTTTAGATGTCTATAAAGACTTCGGTTTTGAAGATGTACAAATGAAGCTATCTACACGTCCTGAAAAACGTGTGGGTGATGATGCACTTTGGGATATGGCAGAAAAATCTTTGGCTGATGCCTTGGATGCTGCAGGTCTGGAATGGGAGTTACAACCGGGTGAAGGTGCGTTCTACGGCCCGAAAATTGAATTCTCACTGAAAGACTGCTTAGGTCGTGTGTGGCAATGTGGTACAATTCAGTGTGACTTTAACTTGCCTGAGCGTTTAGAGGCATCTTATGTCACTGAAGACAATGATCGTGATCAGCCTGTAATGTTGCACCGCGCAATTCTTGGCAGCTTTGAACGATTTATTGGTATACTTATTGAGCACTATGCAGGCTTTATGCCACCATGGTTAGCGCCAGTGCAAGCTTGTGTCATGAATATTACCGATTCACAAGCTGCTGCAAGTGAACAGGTCGTCGCAAAACTTAAAGAAAACGGTATTCGTGCTATTTCTGACTTGAGAAATGAGAAAATCGGCTTTAAGATTCGTGAGCGTACATTAGAGCGTATTCCATACTTACTGGTACTTGGGGACCGTGAAGTGGAAGAAGGAACGGTAAACGTCCGTACTCGCTCAGGAACAAATTTGGGTACTATGTCAATTGATGCTTTCATTGACCTAGTGAAAACAGCCGTCGCAGAACGCGGCCGGTATATTGTGGAGTAACAGCGATTAAACAGCCTGACCGTAATCAACAGGGCGGAAAATCTAACCGTCCTGCTTTGAATGATGAAATTCGTGCAAAAGAAGTCCGTCTTGTAGACGAAAATGGTGAGCAAAAAGGTATTGTAAGCTTGGCTGATGCATTACGCGCAGCAGAAAGCGTTGACCTTGACTTGGTGGAAATTGTGGCAAATGCCGAACCACCAGTGTGCAAAATCATGGACTTTAACAAGCATTTGTTTGATCTAAAGCAAAAGCAGAAAGAAGCGAAGAAAAAACAGCATCAAGTACAGGTGAAAGAAATCAAGCTCCGCCCTGCGACTGATGTTGGTGATTACAACGTAAAATTACGTGCAATTATCAAATTCCTTGAAGAAGGGAATAAGGTAAAAATCACTTTACGCTTCCGTGGTCGCGAAATGGCTCACCAACAGTTAGGTTTGGCTCAATTGCAAAAAGTTGAAGCAGATGTAATTGAATATGGTGTAGTTGAACAAGCACCAAAAATGGAAGGTCGTCAAATGGGTATGTTGCTTGGTCCTAAAAAGAAAAAGTAATCCCATCTTGAACAAAAGAAGCACTGCACCTTGGCGGTGCTTTTTTTTGCGTGATGAAAGTGAGCATCTATGTTTCATGTTTATGAGATATGCCATTCGATAAAAAAACTCTACGCAGCGACACGCAACAAACGCTTAAAAACATGCTATAACTAAAACCGCAGTAGAAGAATGCTGGTCAAAAAGCAAAAAAAGTAATGAAGGATAAAACATGATTGATCTTTATTATTGGGGCACCCCCAACGGTCATAAAATTAGTATTGCACTTGAAGAAATGGGTTTGGAATATCAAATTTTCCCCATCAATATTTCAGAAGATGATCAATTTCAGCCAGATTTTTTAAAAATTTCGCCCAATAATAAAATTCCTGCAATTGTCGATCAGAACGGTCCGCGTGGTGAGCCAATCTCTGTGTTTGAGTCGGGTGCAATTTTGCAATATCTAGGGCGCAAAACTGGCATGTTTTATCCTACCGATGAACAGGAGCGTGTTGAAGTAGAGCAGTGGCTCATGTGGCAAATGGGTGGTTTTGGTCCAATGTTAGGACAGAATCATCATTTTAGCCGTTATGCACCAGAGAAAATTCCTTATGCGATTGAACGCTATATCAATGAATCCAAGCGTTTGTATGGCGTGTTAAATAAGCAGTTGATGGGGCAAAAGTACGTGGCGGGCGAATATTCAATTGCTGATATGGCTATTTTGCCGTGGGCGTTACGTCATGACTGGCAAAATATTTCGCTGGAAGATTATCCGTATGTACAAGACTATATTACACGGCTGACTGCGCGCCCTGCAGTGCAGAAAGCACTCGCGATTCAAGTTTAAATCTACTTTTATGCTAAGATGCCAGCCACCTGATACCTCACTTTTTCAGGTGGCTTTTTTATTGGATGAGCTATGCAAGAATTTTTTTTAAACTTTACCAAGATTGTTGAGCAAAATGCCAAAGTGTATTGGAGCATTATTTTGGGCATTGTGTCTTGCTTGATCTTATTTGTGATCGAAGCATTTCATGTGCAGAATATGATTGCGGCTTTAAATAGCACAGATCAACAGGTTTTACGTGCTGCGATTGAGCCTGTTACTCAGCGTTATACATGGGCACGTGCGGCACTTATTTTGCTTAGTATTTTTTGGGCGAACTGGGAATATCGTAAAACCAAGCAGGCTTTAGGGCTTTAAATCGTCTATGCTTTGGACGCTGTTTGGTTTATTTTTATCTGCATTTGGTGCGGCAACTTTATTGCCTTTACAGTCCGAAGCTGTGTTGTTGGGGCTGTTATATGAAGGCAGCTATGCACCCATTTGGCTGATTAGCATTGCCAGTCTAGGCAATATTTTAGGTTCTTGTGTGAACTGGTATTTGGGACTCAAGATCGAACATTATAAAGGTAAAAAGTGGTTTCCTGTTTCGGCTACACAATTAGAAAAAGCACAGCACACCTACGCCAAATATGGGTTTTGGTCTTTACTGCTCAGTTGGGTGCCGATTATTGGTGATCCAATTACGCTGATTGCAGGTTTAATGAAAGAACATTTTGCCCGTTTTGTGTTGATGGTGAGTCTAGCCAAAATCGGGCGTTATCTGTTTATTTATTTTGTTTATACATGGGTTTAAGCAAGCAACCCCTATTATCTATAGACACTTATGACTGTTCTTGAGCATCACACGTGTTTAAATCAAAATAAATTTCATCTTTTAATTTTGACTTTTTATACAGCCAAAATTGACGCGGTACATCTACTTGAGCAGCTTTCACTGCAGCTAAAACTTGTTGATCAAGTGCGTATTGTCCCGAACCTTGTGTCAATTTCACACGTTTCACTTCGCCATGCTTATTTACTTTGAATTGAAACTTTAACTTACGTGAGTGATTTTTTAAATCTTCCGCACTTAAGTTTAATTGTGGTTGACTACGATACTTAAATCGAACTTTTTGCTGTTGTTGCTGTGCTAACCATTGTTTAGATTGAAAATCAAACTGGCAATCTTCGTGCTGGTTATCCTGAAATCTTAAATTAAAGCTTTGAAAACCAATGGTCGGTACGGCAATATCTTCTACATAGGTCGGTTGAATTTCAGCAGTGCGAACCGCTTGTAATAAGGCATCATCTAATTTTTTCAGCCCTGTACTTTCTTGAATAGTGGCTTGACTGATTTTGCCGGTTTCATCTGCATAAATACGCACAATTGCAGCTCGGTTTTGTTGATTTAAATCTTCATTTTTATATTTGGGTTGTGGAAACTTGCGCCATGCTAAGCGTGTGGTGAGATGAGCAGGCAAGGCAGCACTTTTTTGTACTTCGAGTGTGGCTTTTGGTGTCGATTTCTGCTGCGGTGGTTTTGCAAAAAGATGCGTCGCACTGAGTCCAAGCAATAGAGTTATATATAAAGATGTTTTCATCATATTACGGTCTTTTTTATCTCACACAAGACGAGGCGAAGTATTGATGGAATTGTGGATAATCGCAAGGGTAATCCGCAACTTATTGCAAGTTTTAGGGTGTTGATCTGCACAATTTTTGACAGAGCTTTAGCTTTATTTTGAATTGTAGTGGGTGTTCACAATTCCAGTATTTTTCCTGAGTTGAATTACGGCAAATGAGTGAGGTAATGATCATTTTTTATTTAGCCAATATGCTTTTGTTTTAAGCAAAGATGCTTTAGAATACTCGCTCCCTTACCTGCAGGTCGTTTTTGCAATGGTGCAGACGTGCCGAACAGGTGTTTAAAGAGGTTGTTATGGCTAAGTTAAAAACTCGCCGTGGTGCAGCTAAACGTTTCAAAGCGACTGCTAACGGTTTCAAGCGTAAACAAGCGTTCAAACGCCACATTTTGACCAAAAAATCTGCTAAACGTATCCGTCAATTGCGCGGCTGTGTAATGGTTCACGTGAGTGACGTTGCTGCTGTTCGTGCTATGTGCCCATACATCTAAGGAGATTATAAATGGCTCGTGTAAAACGTGGTGTACAGGCTCATCGCCGTCATAAAAAAATTCTTGCTCGTGCTAAAGGTTACTATGGTGCTCGTTCACGCGTATATCGCGTAGCGTTCCAAGCGGTAATCAAAGCAGGTCAATACGCTTACCGTGACCGTCGTCAAAAGAAACGTCAATTCCGTGCTTTATGGATTGCGCGTATCAATGCGGGCGCTCGTCAAAATGGTTTATCGTACAGCCGTATGATCGCTGGCTTGAAAAAAGCACAAGTGATTATCGACCGTCGCGTACTTGCTGACATCGCTATGCATGACGCAGTTGCATTTGCTGCTTTAGCTACAAAAGCTAAAGATGCATTAGCTGCATAAGTCTTTATGACTTAAAAGAAAGACCGCATTTGCGGTCTTTTTTTATGCCTGAAATTTGGGGTCTCTGCCAAGTTTCATAACTCAATCTGAGAAAGTTTTAGCCACAGCCTGAGCAAAAACAAGCACTGCTTTGTTTGCAGCGGAAGGCGCAGCGAAGGACAAGCATATTTTTTGCTGCTATTGCGTTATGTGCCGGTCATTTAGAATGACTAAATTTCCTGTCCCATGCCTTATATCAGCTAAAAAATATGCGTTGTCGCAAACATAGACGAATTGTCAACAGCCCCTAAGCTTATAAACCAAAATAATAGGCAGCTGCACAAATAACCACAGTCATTAAAATCAGTTTAATCACGGCAGATGTACCCACTTTATGCGTAGCTGCAGGTGTTGGTATTTGTGGTGAAGCGATGTTTTGTACTTGGCTAGGCGTTGATTCAAAAGGATCAGGTGTTTGCACTGGCGTGAGCTGTGCGGTCTGATAATGGTTCGCAACCTTGGTGATAAATTTGGCGTGTAAATCTTCAAGTTTCTGAGAAAAATGACGTAAATTGAGTTGTTCGCTTGGTTCAAGTTCTGTGCCATCGGCATGATAAGGATGCTGGATTTTATTCTGAATGTGTTGATCCAGTGCATCTAAACGATACAGCATCTGATGTGCATAGGCAGCAGGGTAGTCTGCGGGAATTAACGCCAAAGTTGGGTACATGCTTTCAGTTGCGTTTTGAGTAAGATCTACACCGAAATAAGGTTTAGCGCTTTGCTCTGGTTCAACAAACTCTGTAGCACAAGGATTTAAAAATAACTCGGAGCGAATAAAGCGATCAATTTCATCCCAGTTTGGAGAGGCAAAATCTGTATCGAGCTGTCTGGCAAGTTTGTGATTTAATTGATAACGCCACATGACTTCTTGACGTAGCTCGCTCTGTTGGGAAACAGGCGCCATATAATCTTGTTCTGCGGTATACCATTCTGCAAGCTCTTTTCCGAAAATCCAAGCAGATTTGTGCTGTGCCTCGTGACTCACAATAAAGTGTGCAAAAGACAATAACTCTACATTTGGATTGGGGTTTTTTTCATCATTTAAAATACTTGCCTGATGTAGGCTTAAACGTCGCACACCTTGTTGTTTAAGATGCTCTAACCAGATTTGAAAGTGTTGTGCCAGTAAATGTTGTGACAATAAATCACGAAACTGAATTTGATGCTGGTTAAACACTTGATGCTTGAGCCAATGATTAAAACTTAAATCTTGAGCCAAATATTCATTGCCATAAGTCACAAGGGCAAGTTGCTGTTTCCAAATCTGATCGAGCGCCATAATGTTGAGATCTCGTGGTGATTGGCTTTATCTTATACTTTTTGTATTTCAAGATGCTAATCTAATTTTCATTACATCGAAGCTTCATCAAAGCGACTAAAAACTGTTAGAATACGGGGTTTTTAAATTATTTCTAAATTGTTGCTTTTGAGAGTTACTATGTCACTGGAAGCCCTGACCAATGAAGCGCTCGCTGCAATTGCAGCAGCAGAGGACCTTGCTACACTCGACCAGGTGCGAGTGCAATTTACGGGGAAAAAAAGCCAGCTTGCGGAACAATCCAAAGCACTGGGTAAAATGGACCCTGAACAGCGTAAAGAATTTGGTGCACAAATTCATGCTGTGCGTGAAGCAATCAATGCGGCATTAACTGCGCGTCAAACTGAATTACAACAAGCGGCTTTGGCACAAAAAGTGGCGAATGAAACCGTTGATATTACTTTGCCAGGTCGTGGTCAAAGCATCGGCAGTATTCACCCAGTTACGCAGGTACAGGAACGTATTTGCCAATTCTTTACCAAAGCAGGTTTTACCGTGGCAACGGGCCCAGAAGTTGAAGATGACTATCACAACTTTGAAGCGTTGAATATTCCAGGACATCACCCTGCGCGTGCCATGCACGATACTTTCTATTTTGATGTGAATCATTTATTGCGTACCCACACGTCGGGCGTACAAATTCGCACCATGGAAAATCAACAGCCGCCTATTCGTATTGTTTGTCCAGGTCGTGTGTATCGCTGCGACTCAGACCAAACACACTCACCAATGTTCCATCAAATTGAAGGCTTATACGTCGCAGAAAATACCAGTTTTGCAGAACTCAAAGGTTTGTTGATTAACTTATTAAATGAATTCTTTGAAAAAGACTTAAAAGTACGTTTCCGCCCATCTTATTTCCCATTCACAGAGCCAAGTGCTGAAGTGGATATTATGGATGAACGTGGTCGCTGGTTGGAAGTTTTGGGCTGCGGCATGGTGCATCCAAACGTGTTACGCGCTTCAGGCATCGACCCAGAAAAATATAAAGGTTTTGCCTTCGGTTTAGGGGTAGAGCGTTTTGCGATGTTGCGTTATGGCATCAATGACTTGCGTATGTTCTACCAAAATGATGTGCGTTTCTTGCGCCAGTTTGCTTAAAAACAAATTTATACCTCTCCCTGACCTCTCCTAAAAGGAGAGGGGTGTCCATATATGACACAGGATGCTTCTTCTTTGAAAAGAGGGAGTAGAGGGGATTCAAAATTTAGATTTATAGGTTTTATATCAATGAAAATTAGCGAAAATTGGCTACGCACGTGGGTTAACCCAGCCATTGACAGCGATACTTTATCGAATCAACTCACGATGCTGGGTCTAGAAGTTGATGACATGTCACCAGCAGCAAAGCCATTTACAGGCGTTGTGGTGGGTGAAGTCTTAACGGTTGAACAGCATCCAGATGCAGATCGTTTACGTGTGACTACGGTAAATATTGGTTCAGGTGAGCCGTTGCAGATTGTGTGTGGTGCGCCAAACGTGCGTGTAGGTATGAAAGCACCTGTGGCAACCATTGGTGCGGTATTGCCAGGCGACTTTAAAATCAAAAAAGGCAAACTGCGTGGTGTGGAATCACAAGGGATGCTCTGCGGCGCATCAGAAATTGACCTTGAAGATAAACTTGATGGTTTATTGGAACTGCCTGCAGATGCACCTGTAGGTGTGAATGTACGTGAATATCTTGATCTAGATGACCATGTCATTGATATCAGTATTACTCCAAACCGTGGTGATTGTTTCAGTATTCGTGGTATTGCCCGTGAAATTGGGGTGATTAACCAATTGCCAGTGAATACACCTGACATTCAGGCAGTAGCGGCAACTATTCAGGATGAAAAAACTGTACAAAGTTTGACGGAAGGCTGCCCACGTTATTTAGGTCGTGTGATTAAAAATGTAAATACCAAAGCCGCTACACCTGAGTGGATGGAGCGCGCGTTGGCACGTTCAGGTATCCGTCAGCACAGTATTTTGGTTGATATTACCAACTATGTCTTGATTGAATTGGGTCAGCCAATGCACGCTTTTGATGGTGCTAAAATTCAAGGTGGCATTCAAGTTCGTCAAGCGACTGCAGCAGAAAAATTGGTGCTGTTAAACGAGCAAGAAGTTGAGCTGCAAGATGATGTGATGGTGATTGCCGATGACGCAAAAGTATTGGCGATGGCGGGCATCATGGGTGGTTTATCTTCTGCGGTAAGTGATGAAACCACAGAAATTTTCCTTGAATCCGCTTTCTTTGCACCATTGCATATCGCAGGTCGTGCACGTCGTTATGGTTTGCATACCGATGCCTCACAGCGTTATGAACGTGGTGTCGATTTTGAATTGCCATTATTGGCGATGAACCGTGCATCACAACTGATTGCAGAATTTGCTGGCGGCGAATTTGGTCCAATTACAGTGGCAGAACAAGCAGCACAATTGCCAACACGTGAAGCAATTGCGTTAAATCAAGCGCAAGTCGATCAGCTCTTGGGTTATCACGTTGATGCTACATTTATTGCCGATGCTTTAACTCGTTTAGGCTGCGAAGTTACTGTTCAAGCTGAAGGTCAGTGGAGCGTTGTACCACCATCACATCGTTTTGATATGGCAATTTACCAAGACTTAATTGAAGAAGTTGCTCGTATTCACGGTTATGACAACATTCAAATCAGTTTGCCTGTGATTGATGTGCAATTAGCAAAATACCAAGATCAGTTTGAAGTTGCGCAATTACGTCAAACCGCAGTGACTTTAGGTTATCAAGAAGCAATTAGTTTTAGCTTTGCCGATGCAAAATTGGAAAAACAATTAAACCCTGCAGTGAATCCGTTGGCATTGGCGAATCCAATTTCAAGCGATTTGGCAGTAATGCGCTCAACGTTGTTATCCAGCTTAATTCCATGCGTTCAGTACAACGTGAATCGTCAACAAAACCGTGTGCGTTTCTTTGAGTTGGGTTTACGTTTTGATTATCAACATGCAGCAAGCATTCATGACTTGAAGCAAATTCCAACTTTGGCATTGATTGCGGTGGGTGCTAAACATGCAGAATCTTGGCATGCTAAAGCTCAGCCTATGGATTTCTTCGATTTTAAAGGCGATATTGAAGAAATTTTAGCTGCAGGTCGTGTGCAGGTAGAGTATGTTCGTTCAGAGCGTACTTGGTTGCATCCTGGACAATCTGCTGAAATTTTGGTAGATGGTCAGTCTATTGGTTACTTTGGTCGTTTACATCCATCTTTAGAAGATGAGCTGGATTTAGGCACGGCTTGGGTAGCAGAACTCGATCAAACAGCAGTTTTGCAAACTTATGTATCTAATTTTACAGAATTATCACGTTTTCCATCGGTTAGACGTGATATTGCGCTTTTAATTAGTGATAAGATAAATGTAAGCGAAATTCAGCAACTTATTGAAAAAACGGGTGGAGCGCTGTTAGACTCAACTTGGTTATTCGATGTGTATACTGGACAAGGTGTTGAACAAGGCAAGCGTTCTTTGGCTTTTGCTCTGTTATGGCAACATCCAACACGTACACTTGAAGATGCTGAAATTAAATCTGGTATGGATAACATTCTGCAAGTGTTGGAAAACACTTACCAAGCGACATTGAGGGCTTCATGACAGCATTAACAAAAGCAGAAATGGCTGATCATTTAAGTGAGCTCACGAGTTTAAACCGCCGTGAAGCGAAACAAATGGTCGAGTTATTTTTTGATGAGATCAGCCAAGCACTGATCTCTGGCGAGCAAGTTAAACTTTCAGGGTTTGGGAACTTCGAGTTACGTGATAAACGTCAACGACCTGGTCGCAACCCGAAAACAGGCGAAGAAATTCCAATTTCAGCCCGCCGTGTAGTCACATTCCGCGCAGGGCAGAAATTCCGCCAGCGTGTGGGAAATGAGCAGATCGATTGATCTGCTTTTTTTTATGCTTTTTATAAGAGATTTTAGAAAGACGCTGTGATTTAGCAAGACATAGTGATTGATCTTGCAATTGAGAGACTTGAATCAAACTATGGATATGAATGAAAACACTGTAGAGCTGAACAAGACGCTACCTAAGAATTGAGCGTGGAGATGAGAAACCAAAAGGTTATATCGAAATAAATGCCGAATGGGGTTAAGTGTTTTGGTTAAATGCTTTTATATGCTGAATCATCTACTTGAAAAAGATGGATTGAGCGATTTGGAGATATTGTGCTGAGTAAAATAAATTTTAGACAAAATATTCAGAAATAAAAAAGAGAGCCATCGGCTCTCTTTTTGTACTGCATAATCGTATCGATTATTGAGCAGCAGCTTCAGAAGCAGCAGCAGCAGCGTCTACAGCAGCATCAGCAGCGTCAGTTGCAGCATCAGCAGCAGTGTCAGCAGCATCAGTAGCAGCGTCTACAGCAGCTTCAGCGCCAGAAGCAACTTCTACAGCAGCAGCGTCAGCAGCAGCTTCAGCTTCAGATGCAGCTACAACAGCTTCAGATGCAGCAGCGTTAGCGTCAGCAGCAGCTTCTTCAGTTTTTTTAGCACAACCAACGAAAGCTAAAGTAGTAGCAACTGCAGCAGCAATAGCGATTTTTTTGAATAACATGGCATCACTCTCTAAAATATGAGATTAAAAAAAACCGACGTTAGTCTGTTGTATGCTTTTATTATTCCTAAATTTTGTTAGGCACTAACAACGCAGGCGCAGTCTAACTGGTCTGCGAATATGCTATCACTGCGCTTTTTGAATTGCTACTAGGTTGATTGAAAAAAAGGCAAAAAAACGCGAAAAATACGTGCTTTTTTAACAGAAAATAACAATTAATTTAGCATTTTAGATTGGAGAGTTGCACGGTAACTGGCTAAAAACTAAAAGGTTTTTACTAAATATTTTTTTATAATCATTTACTTAAAAATAAGTTTACATATACCGCGTGCAATTGTGTCTTTATGTAAATTTTGTCAACCAAATAAAAAAGCCATCGTTTTAAGATGACTTTTTTAGGTGTTCTAATATTTATAGCCGTTTAATTGGCTGCTTTACGTTTCATTTGATCAAAGAAGTCGTCATTAGTTTTGGTTTCTTTCATGCGATCAAGCAAGAATTCCATTGCTGCCAATTCATCTTGAGTGTGTAACAATTTACGCAAAATCCAAACTTTACGCAAATTATCTTCACTCATTAAGCGCTCTTCACGACGTGTACCTGATTTTTTGATGTTCATGGCAGGGAAAACACGTTTTTCTGCAATACGACGGTCTAAGGTAATCTCTTGGTTGCCTGTACCTTTAAACTCTTCGTAAATCACTTCATCCATTTTACTGCCAGTTTCAATCAGTGCAGTTGAAATAATGGTTAGAGAACCACCTTCTTCAATATTACGTGCAGCACCAAAGAAGCGTTTTGGACGTTCTAAAGCGTGCGCATCAACACCACCTGTTAAAACCTTGCCTGAAGAAGGTACGACAGTGTTGTAGGCGCGTGCCAAACGGGTAATCGAATCCAGTAAAATCACCACGTCTTTTTTATGTTCAACTAAACGCTTGGCTTTTTCAATGACCATTTCTGCAACTTGAACGTGACGAGCAGGTGACTCATCAAATGTTGATGCAATCACTTCACCGCGCACGGTGCGTTCCATTTCAGTCACTTCTTCAGGGCGTTCATCAATGAGAAGTACAATCAAGAACACTTCTGGGTTGTTACGAACAATCGACTGAGCGATGTTTTGTAGCAACATGGTTTTACCCGCTTTAGGCGGAGCCACAATAATTGAACGCTGACCTTTACCAATTGGCGCAACCAAATCTACCACACGTGCAGTTAAGTCTTCAGTTGTTCCATTACCTAACTCCATCACCAACTGTTCTGTTGGGAAAAGCGGGGTTAAGTTTTCAAATAAGATTTTATTACGTGAATTTTCAGGGGTGTCATAGTTAATTTGATTGACTTTGAGCAAAGCAAAATAACGTTCGCCTTCTTTTGGTGGACGAATCGTACCTGTAATGGTGTCACCCGTGCGCAGGTTAAAGCGACGAATTTGCGAAGGGCTGACATAAATATCATCTGGGCCAGCAAGGTATGAACCTGCAGCTGAGCGTAAGAAACCAAAACCATCAGAGAGAATTTCTAGAACGCCATCACCAAAAATCTCTTCACCATTCATGGCATGGCGCTTTAAGATGGCAAAAATAATGTCTTGCTTGCGGTTACGCGCCATTCCTTCAAGGCCCATAAACTCGGCAATCTTGATGAGTTCGCCAATCGGTTTTTTCTTGAGTTCGGTTAAATTCATAGAGGTTCTGATAGAATTAAAATTCTGGGGTACAGGTTAGAGAGGGAGCAACATTTAGCCGCATTCATACAATAAAATGAAAGCAATTGTATTTGCACAATAACGATTCAGAGCACTGATTCATTGTTTGATTGAAAAATGTGAAAAACAATTTCTGTTGCCGAGCGGCATTTTTGTGTTGTGTCTTTTCAGAAAGAGGATGAAAGATCCTGCGTTTCCTGAGCATGCAATATAAGAGAGAAACGTCTACTTGTCAATTTGTAGGCAAAAAAAATACGCCAATGCGTGGCGTATTTTTTTCATCATCTCTATAAATAGACGATGGATCCATCGACTTAGATATTTTCGTCAATAAATGCAGTCAATTTAGATTTAGGTGCTGCACCGACTTGCTGTGCAACCACTTCACCATTTTTGAACATCAATAATGCTGGAATATTGCGGATGTTGTAGTTCACTGCAGTTTGTTCGCAAGAAGTTACATCAACTTTTACAATTTTAACTTTGCCTTGGTATTCGTCTGCAAGTACTTCAAGTACAGGTGCAATTGCTTTACATGGCGCACACCAGCCAGCCCAGAAGTCAACCAATACAGGAGTATCCGATTGAAGAACATCTGCTTCGAAGTTTGCATCAGTGGTGTTTACGATGTTGCCAGACATGGATTACGCTCCAAATAATTTTTAAGATAGCTTTAGTTAGTATTACATAGCCATCTTGAACAAAGTAGGGGAATCTGTGGATTTTCCATTCAAAATACAAGTTTGTCCAATTGATCGTGACGATAACGCTAAACGAAAATGCGAATTCTGTAACACAATTGTCATATATGCGGAAAATTTAAATAGTCGTCAAATTGTGCTGATAAATGGCTTTTAAATTAGGTGTATGTGAATTACTCTAGGCACAATTCTGTCTAGGTTTGTTTGAAGAATGTCTGATTTTTTAATTGATGAAGAGTTACTCGCAGCCATCGATATGGGGTCGAATAGTTTTCACTTGGCGATTGCTCGAGTGGATCATGGTGAAGTAAAAAAAGTGGCATCAATGTCAGAAAAAGTACAGTTGGCCGCAGGTTTAGATGAAAATAAGAATTTGACCGAAGCTGCTCAACAACGTGGTTTGGCATGTTTGGCGCGTTTTGTGGGACGTTTAACTGCGGTGCAGTCAAACCGTTTGCGTATTGTGGCAACCAACGCATTGCGTCAGGCCAAAAATGGACATGAGTTTATTCAAAAAGCCGCAGAAATTTTGCCTAAACCTATTGAAATTATTGCAGGGCGTGAAGAAGCCCGTTTAATTTATTTAGGCGTATCGCACACGATGGCAAATAGTGGTCGTCGTTTGGTAATTGACATTGGCGGTGGTTCGACAGAGTTGATTATTGGCGAAGAATTTGAGCCAATTCATACCGAATCTTTACAAATGGGCTGTGTGGCCTATACCAAAGCCTATTTTGCCGATGGTGAAATTAGCAAGAGCAGTTTTGAAAAAGCAGTGGTTGCAGCGCGTAAAGAACTGTATTCGATTGCCAATACTTATAAAGAAGCAGGTTGGGATACCGTTGCAGGTTCGAGCGGTACCATTAAAGCTTGTCGTCAAATTACGGTAAATATGGGCTGGAGCAATGAGCAGGAAAATCTGACTCGTGAAGGTTTAGAAAAACTCAAAGACCGTTTGCTCAAGTTTAAACACGTATCAGAAATGGAATTTGATGGTCTAAAAGAAGACCGTCGAGCAGTTTTGCCAGCAGGTTTGGCAATTTTATATGCGGTATTTGATGTATTAGATATCGATAAACTGGTGTATTCCGATGGGGCTTTGCGTGAAGGCGTAATGTATGACTTGTTGGGACGTTTCCAGCATGAAGACATTCGTGATCGCAGTGTACAGGCCTTGATGGGGCGTTATAACTCAGACCCGAAACAGGCTGGACGTGTGGTGAAAACTGCGCAACATTTATTTGACAGCGTGGCAGAATCATTAAAATTAAATAACGAAGATAGTGACTTATTGCGTCGTGCTGCGTACTTACATGAAATTGGTTTAGCCATCAGTCACAGCAGTTATCATCGTCACGGTGCATATTTATTGCAACATTCGGACATTCCCGGTTTCTCACAAATTGACCAAAACTATCTCTCGCATTTGGTCGGCAACCATCGTCGAAAGTTGCGCCAAGACGCGAAAACAGAAGCACTGAAAGCGGGTGGCAATAAAATTGTTTACTTAAGTTTGTTGCTTCGCCTTGCAGTTTTGGTCAACGCAAGTCGTAGCGATGCGATGCTTCCTGCCATTGAATTAAGCATCCGCAATGCGCAACAATGGCAGCTCAGCGTGTCGGGTGATGCCAAACAATGGCCATTGCTTGTCGCTGAATTGCACGATGAACAAGTGCAATTCAAGAATTGGGACATTGAATTGAATATTCAGTCGGAACAATTTGTCGATTAAGATTTGGTTAATTTAGGGATAACAGTCGACTTATGAAAAAAGCTGCTCAATCTAAAGCATGGAAAACCGTGCAAATTGCACGTCATCCTGAACGTCCGCAATTTCTAGACTATGTGGGTGAAATTTTCACTGAATTTGATGCCTTACATGGCGATCGTTTATTTGGTGATGATGGTGCAATGATCGGTGGATTGGCACGCTTTGATGGTCAGCCTGTCATGGTGATAGGTCAACATCGTGGTCGCAGTACCCGCGAAAAATTACAACACAACTTCGGGATGTGTAATCCAGAAGGCTACCGTAAGGCACAGCGTCTTATGGATATGGCAGAGCGTTTTAATCTGCCAGTTTTCACTTTTGTTGATACGATGGGTGCATACCCAGGTGTAGGTGCAGAGGAACGTGGTCAGGCAGAAGCGATTGCGACCAGCTTAGCGCAATTGTCGAACTTAAAAGTACCTGTAATTGCTACAGTATTGGGCGAAGGTGGTTCAGGCGGTGCGTTGGGTATTGGCGTGGCTGACCGTGTGGTAATGTTGTCACACAGTATTTACTCTGTTATTTCACCAGAAGGTTGTGCGTCTATTCTGTGGAAAACTGCAGAAAAAGCCGAACAAGCCAGTGAAGCATTGGCATTGACTGCAGAAAAACTGCAAAAGATTGGTATTGTAGAATACGTGGTTGATGAAGGTGAGGGTGCGCATTTAAACCCTGAACAAGTCATGCACAGTCTGAAAAATGTGTTAAAAGAAGCTTTGGATGAATTGCAAGCGATGGATGCAACACAACGATGCGAAGAACGTTACCAGCGTTTAATGAAGTTTGGCAGCGACAATTTAGGTCTAGCGTCTTAAGCCAATTACAGGCTTTTTCTGCACAGACAAAATTTTTAATCGGATGTAGTGGCGGCATGGATTCCATGCTGCTACTGCATCTTTTGTCGTTTTTGTGCCCTGAAAAAGTACGCGCGATTTATATTGATCACCAATTGCAAAGTCCAAGCGCAGCGTGGGGCACATTGGTGCAAGCCACCTGCCAAAATTTAAATGTGCCGTGTGTGCTGCAAAAAGTCAGTGTGTCTGAGGGTAATTTAGAAAATCAGGCACGTCAGGCGCGTTATCAGGCCTATATGCAGCACTTAGATAGCAACGAAGTTCTAGTATTGGCGCATCATCAGCAAGATCAGGCAGAAACCGTATTGCTGCGTTTGTTTTCAGGCGCAGGTGTGCAAGGACTTGCTGCCATGCAAGCTGTCGATGTGCGTGATGACATCAGTATTTGGCGTCCGTTATTGGATATTTCGCGTGAGCAGATTTGCCAATGGAGTGCTGAATTAAAGCTCGATTATGTGCAAGACCCAAGCAATCAGGATGTGCATTATGACCGAGCTTGGGCAAGAGAAATATTGTGGCCTGTCGTGCAACAGCGTTTTCCTAAAATGCAGCAAGCTGTGACGCGTACTGCAAACTTGATGCAAGATACTGAAAACATTTTGGCAGAAGTTTTGGCGCAGGATTTAGCTGCATGTGGCACAAACTCGCAGTTGAATTTAATTCAGTTACAACAATTGTCTTTGTCACGGCAACGTCAGCTATTATCGGCATGGATGAAAGGACAGGCACAATATCGCCCAAGTTTTGATATGGTCGAACGCTTGCAACGTGAGGTGATTCAAGCCAAAGCCGATGCACAAGCGGCATTACATTGTCAGGATTATTATTATCTGCGTTATCAGCAACAATTATTTCGTTTGCCGAAAGCGGAGTATTTAGCTGCAGAACATTTTGAGGCAGAAGAACAAGTGTTATGTTTGCAGGCAGATCAGACTTTTCAAGTGTGGTCTGGCTGTTATCAACTGCAACAAGCCAAAGTCGGTTTATCTGCAACTTTGCTGAATCGTCCGTTAACTTTACGGCCACGTTTGGGTGGTGAAAAAATTCATTTGTATGGTCGGGTGGGCACATGGCCACTGAAAAAAGCCATTCAGGAAGCACAAATTTTTCCGTGGACGCGTCATACAATTCAAATATTAAGCCTAGATAATGTTATGCTAGGCGTTTTTAGCCCCAAAGGCTTTTGGCTTGCACAGTCGGACTATTGTGTCGCAGATGGATGGCAACCGAATTTAGTCTCTTAACGACAAAGAACTCAACGAAGAGCGTGAATCATGAGTGCAGTATTGAATTGTAATATTAGTTTCATTGGCGGTGGCAACATGGCGCAAGCCTTGATTGGTGGTTTGATTGCCAGAGGTTTGCCGCCAACCCGTATTACAGTTTCAGACCCTGTAGAACAAGTGCGTGAATTATTAAAAGAAAAAGATGTGCATGTCACTGAGGATAATTTGGCCGCGATTGCAGATGCAGATATTGTGGTATTTGCAGTCAAACCACAGGTTTTGGCACAAGTATTGCGTCCATTGCACGGTCAGTTTGAAGATAAGCTGGTGATTTCGATTGTTGCGGGCGCAGAAATTGCCACGATTTCTGAGTTATTACGTACAGAACGTGTAGTGCGGGTAATGCCAAATACGCCTGCTTTGGTGCAAACAGGTGCACATGGTTTGTATGCAACCGAACAGGTCAATAGCACTGACCGTGAATTGGCAAGTCAGGTTTTGGCAGCGACAGGTTTAACTATTTGGGTAAACTCTGAGGCGCAAATTGATGCTGTGACTGCAGTATCTGGTTCAGGGCCAGCATATTTCTTCTATTTGATGGAAAGTATGATTCGTGCAGGCAAGAACTTAGGTTTAGATGAAAAAGTGGCGACAGCACTGACGTTACAAACTGCTTTGGGTGCAGCACAAATGGCAATTACCAGTTCGAATACACCTGCAGAATTACGCAAAAATGTAACTTCACCAAATGGCACGACCCAAGCGGCAATTGAAGTGTTTGATCATGCGCAAATTTCACAAAATATTCAGGCGGCATTGGCTGCTGCTAAAACGCGTAGTCAAGAATTAGCGCAAGAGTTGAGTGATAGTATTTAATTATTGAAAAACAATGAATTTAAATTTTAGGAAAGTTTAAGTATGGGTGCAAATTCTGCGCTAATTTTTGGCATTATCATTAACGTAGCGATTTTGCTCGTATTCTTCCGTTTCTTAATGCAATTGGCAGCGGTGAGTCCTTATAACCCTGTGGTGCTTTCAACCATTAAAGCCACCAAAATTGTAGATGTATTTGGACGTATTTTTCCAACGGTTGGCAAAGGTCGAGTTAACTCTGCAGCCTTGGCTTTGTTGGTGGTGTTGTATCTACTCAAAATTTTTGGTGTTATGTATCTCAATGGTGCGATGCCGAATAGTCCAATTCACTTACTGATTCTGACTTTTGTGACCATGATTCAGGATTTAATCCGTTTCTGTCGTTATTTGATTTTTGCCACCATTATTTTGAGTTGGGTGGTGATGTTTACTCAATCTCGTGGCCCGTATATTGAGGTGATTCAAGAGTTGGCAGAGCCGTTATTAGCACCATTTCGTCGTTTATTGCCGAACATGGGCATGATTGATTTGTCGCCAATTATTGCATTTTTGGCTTTATATATCGCTGAAATTATTATGAATCAGGTAGCGATTGTATTGCTGACTGGCTTATAAGTCGCATTATCCTAAAACATTAAAAAGGACTCGATTTGAGTCCTTTTTTTGTAGTTTAAGTTTGGGCTGACGACCTTAATGAGTCTTCAGAAATACAAATAACCTGCATCCTGACCTCCTTCTAGGCGAAGGAAGGTGCTGAAAAAAGAGAGCGCAACGACTTTAGTGCGCTTCATCCCAGTTATTGCCTTTTCCGACTTCCACCACCAATGGTACAGAAATTTCCACCACAGATTGCATGACTTCTGCCAACTTCGGCGCGAGTTCATCTGCCGCATCTGCATCGACTTCAAATACCAATTCATCGTGTACTTGCAGCAACATTTTGGCTTGCGCTTGCGGTAACATTTTGTCGACTTCAATCATCGCCATTTTAATAATATCAGCTGCAGAGCCTTGTAATGGCGCGTTAATTGCCGCACGTTCTGCCGCTTTACGTACCATCATATTACGTGCAGCAATATCTGGCGTATAGAGGCGACGACCTAAAATAGTTTCTACAAAACCTTGTTCTAGCGCGACTTGGCGGGTACGTTGCATATATTCATAAATGCCCGGATAACGCTGGAAGTATTGCTTGATGTAGTTTTGTGATTCTTCACGGGTAAACCCAAGCTGACGAATTAAGCCAAATTCCGACATGCCGTAGAGCAGACCGAAGTTTACAGCTTTGGCCTGACGACGCTGATCTGAGGTTACGTCTTCTAAGGCAATACCCAAGACTTCTGCCGCAGTACGGCGGTGCACGTCTTGTCCATGGTTAAAGGCATCGAGTAGGGCATCATCTTGTGAAAAATGTGCCATTAAACGCAATTCGATTTGCGAGTAGTCGGCTGCCAACAACACGCGACCTTCAGGTGCGACAAAGGCTTTACGAATTTGACGACCAATTTCGGTACGAATTGGAATGTTTTGTAAGTTTGGATCAGTAGAAGATAAACGCCCTGTTGCAGTCAAAGCTTGGTGATAACTGGTATGCACTCGATGCGTATCGTTGTTGGCTTGTTTCAGTAAGCCATCGGTATAGGTGCTTTTGAGTTTAGATAAACCACGGTAGTCTAAAATTAAACTACTGATCGGATGCTCAATTTTTTCCAAAACACTTTCACTGGTACTGTATTGACCTGTTGCGGTTTTCTTGCCGCCTTTGAGTCCGAGTTTATCAAACAGGATTTCGCCCACTTGTTTCGGTGAGCTGACATTAAAGTTTTCACCTGCCAATTCTACAATTTGGTTTTCCAAATCTTGCATGGTTTGGGAAAAATCGACACCCAATTGATCTAAAAATTTCAGATCAAGCTGAATGCCATTTTCTTCCATACTGGTCAGCACACGCGCCACAGGCATTTCGATGTTGTGCAAAATATTGACCAATTCAGGATGCTTTTGTAGCTTCGCAGACAGCACTTCATATAAACGATACGTAACATGCGCATCTTCTGCAGCGTAGTGCGCAGCCGTTTCAATTTCAATTTGATTGAAAGTTTTTTGCTTGACGCCTTTGCCTGCAATTTGCTCATAAGATGTGGTCAGGTGGCTTAAATATAAGCGTGCCACATCATCCATGCCGTGACGGGTTGCGACAGAGTTAAGCACATAAGATGCCAACATGGTATCGAAATACCAACCTTGTAAATGAATACCGTGATTTTCAAGCACATGCGCATCATATTTTAAATGATGCCCAATTTTATCCACCGCATTATTTTCTAAAATAGGTTTGATTTGTGCCAAAACCTGATCACGGTTGAGCTGCTGTGGTGCGCCCTCATAATCATGCGCCAAAGGTACGTAATAGGCATCTTTGGCATCGAACGCGATAGAAAAACCAACAATTTCTGCAACGCGATAATCCAGACTGGTGGTTTCTGTATCAAAGGCAAAACGCTGTGCAGTTTGCAAGCGTTGCAGCAAAGCATCCCAATGCGCCTGATCTAAAATGGTGTGGTATGTTGCTGCACCGAGTTGATCATCAACACTGCTTTGCGTGGCTTGATCTTCAGTTTCAATTTCATTGGCTGTCGGTGCGGCGACTGTTTTTGCAGCTTGTTTATAATTGCTGTTATTTGGATTATTTGGATGATCGAGCGATTGTAATTGATTACGGAATTCTAGCTCGGTATATAAATTGCGTAAGGCTTCAACATTAGGGTCTTGTAGTTTTAGATCGGCATAACCAAAGTTCAGATCAAGGTCACAAACAATGCTGGCGAGTTGATGATCTAGCGCGATGCCATCGGCATTGTCTTTAATATTTTGTCCGACTTTGCCTTTAATATGATCGACATTTTCTAAAATCGCACCAATCGAGCCATATTCGGTCAGTAGTTTTGCAGCAGTTTTGGCGCCAATGCCGGGCACGCCCATAATACCATCGGAAGCATCACCCATGAGGGTCAGATAATCAATAATTTGATGCGGCCATACGCCAAACTTGTCAAATACAGCCTGAATATCCATTGGCTTTTCTTTGAAGCTGTCTTCAAGGGTAACTTTTTCAGTCACCAACTGCGCCATGTCTTTATCGCCCGTAGAAATCAGTACTTGCTGTCCTTCGGCTTCGGCACGTTTGGCTAAAGTTCCAATAATATCATCGGCTTCTGCGCCTGGTAGCATGTAAAGTGGAATACCCAAAGCACGAATTAAAGCATGTAAGTATGGAATTTGCTGAGAAAGTTCCTCAGGCATACTTGGGCGGTCACCTTTATAAATTGGCGATAGTTCGTGACGGAAAGTCGGCTCAGGCGTATCAAAAATTACCGCCATGTGAGTAGGCTGAGTACGACGCATCAACTTTTGAATCGCAGAGATCGCGCCACGAATAGCATTGGTATGTAAACCAGTTGACGTGGTTAATGGTGGTAGTGCGTGAAAGGCACGAAATAGAAAATATGAGCCATCGACCAAGACAAATGGTGGCATGGATTGATTCCTTCTGCAAATAAGCAGTTTATTGTACGTGATTTTTGCAGTTGTCGCAGAAACTGATTTTTAAGGCAAGTGTTGCAGACGCACAGTTACCGAATTGCTGATGAATCCTGATTCAGAATCGTGCTGTCTGTTGTATGATCGGAGCCATGACAATATCAATAAAATGAAGAGCAATGCAGACAGGGCAGAATGAAATTCGAATCATTTGGTTCATGCTATTAATCATAATTTCAATTGGCGCATGGTGGCTCGGTGTGCCGATGCTGAGTTATATCTGTGCAGTTGCTACGGTGGTCAGCGTGATGTTTTTTGTGGGACGAGTGCAGAACTCACTGGAACAGGTTGTGGATGCACAGTCACAAGTACAACGCCAAAGCTCTAAAACTCCTTTATATATCGCCGCTTTTATTGCTTTTTTAGGAATATTGCTGGATTGGTATTTACTGACATCTATTGCTTTAAGTGCATGGATTTTTATGTTGTTGCGATGGTTGCAGCGTTTGGAGCAAGGACTGTATCAATTACAGCAATTACAAAGTGCCGCTAAGCTTCAGGCGCATGCTCAAAAGAGCTATCCTCAAAAGACCAATGCTCAAGAGAAAAAGGTTCAAACGCAATTCGCAGAGCATATTTTAGCCAATACATCTGAAGTTGATGCAAGTCTTTCATCAGTTAAGGCAAATGTGGATGAGGGTGTTATATCAACCGCTTCTCAACCTGAAACCATCGCTATTCAATCTGATTCCACATTATCGAGCGAGCCGAATTCTGTTCGGGAACAAGCAGCTCAAGTTTCTTATCCATATCAAGACCAAGAGTATCTACATCAAGAATATTCAGCTCCAGATTTAGCCAAATCCTCAAGGTCTGTTGCACCTTTTGCAACTCAGTCGCGCTCATCAAGTAACAGTTTATTGCAACAAGCTCAATCATGGCTGATACATGGTAATCCTGTATTAAAAGCAGCAATTGTAGTGTTACTCATAGGCGTGGTGTTACTGCTACGTTTTGCTACTGAACATTGGCAATTTAGTTTGGCAGTGAAACTTTTGTTCTTTGCTGGCGTGAGTGCAGCAGTGACAGTATTCGGTTATCTGTTACGCAACAAAAATCGCAGCTTTGCTTTGGGTGTGCAAGGTTTGGGGTTGGCTGGGCTGTGTCTGACCTTATTTTTTGCCTATTACAATTTGGTCATTCCAAATTTAGCTATCGCCAGTCTGTGTTTTATAGTGGTGATGTTGCTCACGCTCTGGCTGAGTTTAAAACAACAATCAGTCGAACTTGCCCTCATGGCAATGCTGATTGCGTATTTCGCACCGTTTACTTTACCTGTTCGTAATGCAACAGCCATTGAATTTATTGCCTATTATTTGCTGATTAATATTTCGGTTGCCATTTTAAGTAGTTTACGTCCGTGGAAATATTTAAATCAAATTGCGTTTTTAATGACGGTTGTGGTGGGTGGCAGCTATGCCTTTTATCATGGTTATATCTTTGAACGGCAGGTGCTAACGCTTTTAGTTTTGGCGCATGCGGCTATTTTTATTTGGTTGGGTTTTCGCTTTAGTCAGCTTTTGGCACAGGAAGATGTCGCCACGTTTCAGCTGAAACCTATTTTAGACCTTGCCTTGATTTTTGGCGCACCCATTGTCGGTTATGCCTGTTTATATCTGATGTATTTTGAAGAAACAGCAGAGCAGGCAGCCTTTAGTTTGTTATTTGCGGTGGTTTTTGCAGGTTTGTATTGGCTGACCAAACAGCATCGGCAGACACAATTTATTGCACAAAGTTATTTCAGTTTGATGCTGATTTTTAGTGTATTGATTCCACCTATTTTACTGCCTGAACAATGGAGTGTCATTGGTTGGGCATTACAAGGCGTGGCTGTGTTTATTTTTGCCTTTATTCAATATTCTAAAATTAGCCGTTATTTGGCACTAGGTTTGTTTGCCGTAGCGGGCTTATCTGGGCTGTATTATTTAGTAGAGTTGCCTTATTTCGAGCGCAGTATTTATTGGGTACTGAGCCTAAGTTATGCCACGGTTGTGGTGTTTTCCAACAGCCGTGCAGCTTTCAGACAACAACTGAGCACAGCAACCACGAGCGTACTGTGTTTAATGATGTTGTCTGCAACCAGTTTATGGCTATGGTTAGGTTTAGATTACTTTGATGGAGAACTTGCAACCGTACAGACGCTTTTGGCGGTGGTGGTCATTTATTTACTTATCAACGAAGTACTACTTTCTCGTCAAGCGACATGGTCATGGCTATTGCCCAAATGGTTAGGTCTAACGCCAGTTTCGCTCACTGCAGCAGGTTTATTATTCAGCCGTAGCTATGATGGAGCGGTGCATTGGGTTTCGGGTACTGAACGTCTGCTATTTGCCTTGTTTGCAGGCGTGCTCAGTGTGTTGTGGTTGCGTCCTTTATGGACTGTCCGCAGCGACAAAGAATGGCTGAGTTTAGGACTGTTACCCATTTTGGCGATGGCGAGTTTAACGCTGTTACCACAGCATCCGTATAGCAGCGTGGTGATTTTACCATTGCTCTTTGCGGCGTGGTGTTGGTGGCAACAACCGGATTCAGATTGGCGCAAATTTTGGTATGCGCGTAGCAATTTAATCTTCATGTTGATGTGGATGCTATGTTCACAACTGTTGACTGAACACGCATTTTACGGCTATGTACTGCCTATTTTGAATCCATTTGATTTGGTTAGTATAGCCATGTTGGTGGCTATTTTGTGGATGTTGAATCTGCAACGCAAAACCCATTTAGACCAAGGCTTGGCAGCGGTAATTATGGTCTTGAGTTTACTGTGGCTAAGTAGTTATGTGCTATTTCGTGCCTTACATCTGTATTTGGGAACGCCAATCAACCAAATTGCTGTTTGGCAAGATGCCACTGTGCAGCTCAGTTTGACCTTGCTTTGGGTGAGTTTGGCTTGTATCGCCATGTGGATTGCCAGTCTGAAACAATTACGTGCCTTGTGGATTTTAGGCAGCAGTATTTTGGTGATTGTGACCTTAAAATTGGTGCTTTTAGATTTATCTAATATTGGGACTTTAATGCGCGTGCTGTCATTCTTTGCTGCAGGTTTAGGTATGCTACTGATTGCATATATCGCCCCAATTCCTGAGCCAGATCTCGCAAAAAACAACACTTCGCCGTCTTCCAAAGCTTGAGCAGATCCTCAAGTTTAGTTAGAGGCAAAGTGTCGAAGACTGAAACGATTACTTTAAGTCAGGTTCTCGTTTCAGTGCTTGGGCATTGGCATATTGATCAAGTTCTTCATTATTTAAAGGGCGCGATAAAGGATGATCAACAAAACCCATTTTGGGTACAGGAATTTCGATTTGGTTGTCTAGGAAACCATTACGGATACGTTCCTGCATTTCATCACGTACCTTTAAAAAGTTTTCTTGCTGACACCACACCGCAAACAACAATTCAATTGAAGATTCACGGAAAGCTGTAACTGTCACCGCGGGTTTAGGGTCAGACAGCACGAGCGGATATTGATTGGCGACACTGAGCAACACTTCACGCACTTTAATAATATCTTCGTGAAAATTAATCGCGAGGGTAATGGGCACACGTCGGATTGGAAACTTGGACAAGTTATGCACGGGTGCACGAATCAATTGTTCATTGGGTAAACGCACATAAATATTGTCTTGGGTCAGCAATTTAACTGAAAGTAAGTCAATTGAGATCACTTCACCTTCAATGGTGTGTCCGCGAATCAGGGTGATTTGAATGGTATCGCCCACTTCAAAAGAACCTTCGCCAATCAGGAACATACCACTAATTAAATTGGATGCCGAGGTTTGTGAGGCAAAACCCAAAGCCACGGTTAAAATACCCGCTGCACCTAAAAACACGCTGAGTTTAAAGCCTGCTTCTTTCAGGCTCGCCATCACAAACAGCAGGAAAATAAAGTAAAAAATCCCGCGTCGCCAAACTAAGCGTTGATGCGCATTAAAACGTGCGCCAATAGTGCGTACAAAAGTATTGGAAACAAAACGTGCAATTAAGAAACCAATCAAAGACAATACAATTGCGACCAAAATTTCGGTCAGACGATCTGTATTGATACTGGTAAAAATTCCTTTGAGGCTGTTGGTGATTTCTTTGGAAATATTGGAATCTGCCATAACATCCTCTTAGAAAAATGAATCAAACATATTAAATAAAGCACCTGCCGTTTCACGCGGTGGTTGCAAATAGGTCACTTCACCTGCATGTGGCGGGGTGCGATTTTCAATCCGAATTCGTGGCGGGCGGTCTAAACCTTCATGCATCACTTTAATTTGTGAAGTCCATAAACGACCTGTACTTTCGCTGAAAAATAAAGGCAGCGCAGGCACAGGCACATTCATTCGGTCAAAACGCAATTGTTGATTGCTGGTGTTGTGAAATTCAATCGGCGTGACGGCACGAAATGCACGTGGTTTTAATTGATGTAATTCGGTACGGCCATCGACTGCTGTGGCATAGCAAATTTCACCTGTACGATGATTGGGGCCAAACCAAGTATCTTTCGGGCGAATAATCGGCAAATCAAAAATGGGTTCACGTTGACCATCGACAAAGGCAGACATCCACAACGGTGTGCTGATATACAATGTACCGCGTTGCCCCGCAGGAATATAAATTGGATCGACAGGTTTAATCACCACTGAACGGTCTGCCAAACGAGGCATGAGCTGTAATTTACTTTGTGTAGATTTGAACATATAGCGTTCAATTTTCACAGGTTGTGGAAAGGCAAATTCAGGATCATCAATGTTATGCCATTGCTGTTCATAATCGTATTGAACCTGCGGGCGATAATATTCCAAACGCCATTCTTGCATACCACGGGTCAAACGTACTAAGAGTGAGCCAAATTGCCACGTTTTAGGACGATTGAGCTCAAACTCATAGTCACCCCACCATTTTAATTTAGCCGAATCAGTTTCTGAAATCTCATGATTTTGTGACAATGGCCTATCCCTTTCTTGATAAATCAGCGAAAACAGACTTCACGCTGTCATACGCTTAGAGTACACTCAAATTAAATTTTTTCATCATTATTATAATCGCTGATGCAAGTACTGAAACAATTACAAATACCGTATAGCTTTGCCAAACGCCATGGGGTGTTAATTCGTTATGAGGGCGATCATGCCTTTATTGTACGTCGTGAAAATACGCCGATGCTTGCCATTCAGGAGGCGCGTCGTTTTTTGGGGCATCCTGCACAGCATCAACTTTGTAGCGATCAGGAATTTCACCAATTATTAAGCAGCAGTTTTGCAGGTGATACAGGCGAGTCGCAGCAAGTCGCTGCGGGATTGGAAGATCACCCTGACTTGCTTAGTTTGGCAGATTCAGTTCCTGAAGCAGAAGACCTGATGGATCAGGAAGATGATGCACCGATTGTACGTTTAATCAATGCTTTACTGTCTGAAGCGATTCGGGTTGGCGCATCGGATATTCATATCGAATCTTTTGAGAAAAAACTGTCAGTCCGTTTGCGGGTCGATGGTCAGTTGCGTGAAATCGTGCAACCGCGCCGTGAATTGGCGCCGCTGTTGGTGTCACGTATTAAAGTCATGGCCAAGCTCGATATTGCTGAAAAACGTATTCCTCAAGACGGTCGTATTTCGCTCAGACTAGCAGGTCGTGAGGTGGACGTACGTGTTTCAACACTGCCATCTTCACATGGCGAGCGAGTGGTGATGCGTTTGCTGGACAAGCAGGCAGGTCGTTTAAACATGACTCATCTGGGGCTTATGCAAAATGATTATGAACGTCTAAAACAATTGGTGCATCGCCCACACGGGATTATTTTGGTCACAGGGCCTACGGGTTCGGGTAAAACCACGACTTTGTATGCTGCATTGTCAGACTTGAATGATGGCTCTAAAAATATTTTGACCGCAGAAGACCCAATTGAATATCAACTTGAAGGGATTGGGCAAACACAGGTCAACACCAAAGTGGATATGACCTTCGCACGTGCTTTAAAGGCGATGCTGCGTCAAGACCCAGACGTGGTGATGGTGGGGGAGATTCGTGACTTAGAAACTGCCGAAATTGCGGTGCAGGCGTCTTTAACAGGTCACTTGGTATTATCTACACTGCATACCAATACTGCCATTGGTGCAGTCACCCGTTTAAAAGATATGGGCATCGAGCCGTTCTTGCTGTCAAGTTCCTTAATTGGGGTTATTGCACAGCGTTTGGTGCGTACCTTATGTCCACGTTGTGCAACATGGCATGAAGCGGATGCTTTTGAAACAGAAATTTTCCGCCATTTAGATGTCGGCACTGAACTGAAGTTACCGCAACCCAAAGGTTGTGAGCACTGTTCACATACCGGATTTATCGGGCGTACTGCCATTTATGAAATTGTCCCGGTCGATGATCAAATGCGCCGTCTAGTGCATGGCAATGCTGCGGAATATGAAATTGAAACCTATGCGCGTAAACAGTCGGGTTCTATTCGGGATGATGGTTTGCGCAAAGTGTTGGCCGGTAAAACCACATTGGAAGAAGTGCTTCGAGTCACCAATGAAGCGGCGGAGTAGAGAGTTTTTCTGTAATTTTTAAATATAAGATGTACTTATAAAGTGCATCTTATATTTTGGTAGGTATGAAATTAGCTTATTTTTCTAAAATCTCTTTTATTTCCATTTCTAATCTTTCATAGAATTGTTCTAAAGTCATATTCTTAAAAAATCTATTTCTATTTACATATGGCAAAGCTTCCTGCATCAATTGATTATATAAAGGATCATTAACATACTTTGCTAACACTAAACGTGAGATAGCACCTAGACCTGTGATATATTCTTTTTCATCTCCATGATTCAACCACTGATTTAAAGTTTCCAGATCTTTATGTTTTTCTTCATCATAAATTAAAAAATCATAAACTTGTTGTAACACGTGCTGCAATTGTTGTGGATCATTAAAATGAATTGCTTCCCCCTCTATTCCATGAATATTGGGTAAATACTGCAAGGTATGATCATCTATAAAATGTTGGCGTAGTATACGGATTGCTTTTTCTGATGAAATTTGAATATAACTTCCCAAAGCAATTTGGCTATATGCTAAAACATTTTTTTTACTTGAACATAGTATTAATATACCTTCATATATTTGATCATTAAAATCTCGATGATATATAGTTTCGTTAAATTGATTTTTTTTTCTCTGCTTTATAAAATTTAAAGATTCTTTATTTAAATCTAACCACTGATCTGCAAAAATACTGAGCTTCTCTTGTGTTTGTGGTATAGCTTTAAATTGTAATAACTGTTCTCTTGATACTGCTTCGACAGAGCTTAACATCTGTTCAATACTTTTCTGATCGGGGAAAATAACATCCCGACTAAAAAACACATAATGTTTTGCATCAAAAGCAACGAGATTATACTTACGTAGTGTATCAACCAATATTTTATAAAGGTATTTACTTTTTTCCTGTATATATTCGATGACAAAAACATTTGTAGAAAAATTAAAAAAGCCTTTTACATTACTAAAGAACTGGATAATTTCTTCATCAAAGTTTTCTGCAAGTTCAGGATTAGTCACAATACTTTCAACTTCAATGAGCCAATTTTTCAGATTTTCTGTAAAACCTAAATCTTGAGGATTGGTTGCAAAATATTCTGCCTGTTCTAATGTAGAAATTGTTGTTTGAAAATGATGCTGTTCAGCATCCCATACATAAAATAACGCAGACATTTCTTATAAACTCGGTTTTAATTATTCGTCTTATCTTATTTATGTTTGAAATATAATGCTATATTTTTTATAAAATTTATTTTGATAATTTAGGAAGCTACCCTAAAACATTTTGTTTTAGGGTAGGAGTTCATCAGGTAATCGCATTTAACGTTACATTGATATTGCCACGTGTTGCATTGGAATAAGGGCAGACAATATGTGCAGCATCGACCAATTTCTGTGCCTCGCTTGCATCCATACCCTCAAGATGAATATTAAGCGTCACTTCAATACCAAATCCTGTTGGAATAGGGCCGATACCAACATCACCTTCAACATAGGCAGCAGGGGCAATCGAAATTTTATCTCGGTTAGACACAAATTTCATTGCACCTAAAAAACAGGCTGAATAACCAGCGGCGAAGAGTTGTTCAGGATTCGTACCATTACCTGTACCCCCCATAATTTTCGGCACCGCCAATTGAACATCTAAATGACCATCGGACGTCGTTGCACGACCATCACGACCACCAGTGGCTTTTGCATGGGCTGTATAAACTGCTTTTTCTAAAGTCATTTTTCTAATCCCTCAGATGATGGTTCAAAATCATATCGTGGGGGATTTTGTTTAAATAATATTCAGTTTTTTTGTAATTTTATACAGAGTGAAAATCAATATTGAACCAAAACACGGTGCTGCATCAGTGGCATTGATGCACGAATCTGTTGCTGTTCGTCTAAGTCAAAAGGAACCGTGAGTAGTTGAGCGCCTTCTTCTGCGGTGATTGCTAAAATTTGACCGCGGCTGTTGCTTGCTCCAGCATGCCCCCAAGTTTGACGCTTTTCACCATGCCAACCTTGTTGTGCGGCACCCAGTACAGCACATTGGCTATCCATGGCACGAGCTTGCAGTAACAACTGCCAGTGCATTTCACCCGTGGTATAAGTAAAAGCTGCAGGCGCCGTTAAAATGTTTGCACCTTGGCTACGAAGTTTCAAAGCCAGTTCAGGAAAGCGCAAGTCGTAGCACACCATCAGGCCAATATTGCCAAAAGGTGTTGTTGCAACTACGGTTTCAGTACCAGGTTCAAAGAATTTTGATTCTTGATAGCCACCGACAGCGTCACCAACTTGCACATCAAATAAATGAATTTTGTCATAACGTGCTTCGGTACGTTCAGGGCTGATACACAGGCTGACAGTACGGACACGGCCATCTTGAATGATTGAACCATCTGGACGATAAGGGCATGGGAGTGTGCCCGCAACAATCCAAAGTTGATAACGATGTGCGAGTTGTTCTAGTCGCTGCTGAATACTTTCAAATTGCGCCGCGGTTTCACGTTGTTTACCTGCGGCAAAGCAAACAAAGTTTTCTGGAAAAACGATCAGTTCTGCACCATCGGCTTTACTTTGTTGAATCAATGTTTCAATGATTTTGAAGTTTTCCTCAATATCATTTTGTGAGTTCATTTGAGCAACAGAAAGTAAAGTCATCAAAGCATTCCTGAGTGAAGATCAAGCGTTCTGCTGATTTTGCTCAGCACATTGATCGAGATTATCTTGTTCTTTTTGTAGCTGTTTCACCAAAGGTTCGAACATATTTTGGTTGTTTTCATTCAGCTTCATGAGGGTTTTATGGGCATCTAATACCGTAGTGAGCATATTGCTATGCGTGACGTGTTCTTCTACCAGCTCACGCGTGCAGACAGTTGGGTCACCACAGTAATTTAAAATCACAAACACCTGTCCTAAGCCCATGCTATTGGCGAGCGTAGTAATGTCTGGATTAGTAGAGAGCATAACTGCTTGAATGTTATGGATTTGTTTCAGTTTTAAGCCTAGCTTAGCCAATACACCTAAAACTGTACTGTCAATAAATGTAGTTTGGGTTAAATCTACAATTGCACCCACAACATTAGATTGCTGTTCAATTTTACTGAGTAGTTTGTCTAGACTAATACAAGATTGGGCACGCACTTCGCCAAAAAGCTTAAAGATATGCGTTCCATTCAAACTTGCATATTCAACATGACCTGTTGACATATAAATGCCATTTGCAGAGAAGGATTAGATAATTATCCCATAGCGACTATATAGACTCAAGTGGCTTACAGTCGTATATCTTGGGTTGAGAAGTTAACTGGCTGATTTATTGGTTATTTTGTTCGACACAAACTCAAGATCGCAATATCATCTGCTACATGATCGGGGGCTTGGAATGATTGATTTTGCAAGTGAAAGACCAATTGTTCAAACTGTTCATTCAAACCACCACTATAAGGTTCTAACGCACCATCGGAGCAGATAATAAACCGCGCCTGTTTATTTAATACGCACTCAAATTCCTCAACTTCTAAATCTTCAGTCAGTCCCAAAGGAAAACTACTGGTATTTAAAATTTTAGGTGCTTGATTGGGTTCGATAATAATGGCAGGTGGATAATGCCCCGCACTCGACCAACGCAGTTCGTGGGTTTCAATATTTAAAATCCCACTAATCATGGTGATATGCTTTTCAATATTTTCTTGAACCAGCATGCCATTCAGCTTCTTAATCAGTTCGCGTGGTGTTTTGGAGCGACCATGAAATGCAGCCATCCAAGACGTTAGTAAACTACTAGTTACACCATGCCCAGAGACATCGGCTAAATAGAACATGATTTCTTTATCACTGATTTTCCAGTAATCAAACCAATCGCCCGACAAATAAGCCGAAGGCTTAAATAACGTATCTACACGGTAGTTGCACAGTTCGATAGGATTGGGCAGTAATTTTTTTTGTAGTTCAGCAGCAGAAGGTAAGTCACGGCTGTCTTGATTGCGTTTATATTGTGCGTCAATTTTGCGTAAGGCTTGCGGTGGATTTTCAGGTAAACGGCTCCACAACCAACCTGCTAAAGCACCTTGTTCCCATGCTTGTACCAATGCCGTGCCTTCATCTTCAAAGGCCAATACAATCGTAGGTAAATCCCATTGATGGGTTAAATAATCTTGCACATCGGCAATTGCAATAATGGTTGGGTCATACAAGCTGATGTCATCTATGTGAATCATTTGCACACTAGGAAGTGTGTCGAGCACCTGTTCTAGATATGGAATATCACGTGTGGGTTGAATGAAATACATAGAGTTTTGTGTTGACCCTGAACCTAAACAAAGCGTTACTATAACAATGCCTGAATACTCAAGGAAAGTAAAAACTCACCTTGAGTAAAATGTTTTACAAATTATTCTTTGCTTTCTTCAGGCGGGTTTATTTCTTCTTGATCATCAAAAAGTTCTTCGCTTTCATCATCTACAAAAGAAATACTATCTGCATCGAGTCCTTTCTTTTTCGCAATTTCAAAGTTTTTACGTTGCAAGTAAATATCCCGAATCGCGGCATATTTATCACCCTGTAATACTTGTTCTACATCTAGGAGTTGCGAGCGCGTATCTAGGCCGCGCATAACTTGCTCCGACCAATATAAACGGTCATTGCCATCTAAAATGTATTTTTGTGGACGTGCCTGACCATCTACAAGTGTGCCGAAACCATCACGGAAAGTACTTGGGCCGTAAATTGGTAGCATGACATAAGGCCCTGAAGGGACACCGTAGTAGCCCAAGGTTGTACCAAAATTTTCTTCTTCCGTGTCTAAACCTAAACGACGTGCAGGGTCAGCCATGCCTAAAGTAGTAATCGTATTTAAACTAAAACGACCTAAAGTTTTTGCGGCACGTAAAGGGCGGCCTTGAATCAATTGGTTAACCGCATTCCAAGGTTCGCCCAAGTTTTTTCGGAATTGACGATATGACCCGCGCACTTCACCAGGGACTTTCTTTGTATATTGAACCGCAAGTGGACGCGCGATATTACGATCTAACATATCGTTGAATGCATAAATCTGACGGTTCAAAGGTTGCAGTGGGTCTTTGACTTCATCGGGTTGTGCAGCATTTGCATTCACTTTTAAATCTTTGGCTTTTACATTTTTTAATTCTTTAAGCGCATTCAAACGACTACTTTTAGTTTCAGAAGATGAATCTGCCGCAATAACTTCAGTAGTTTCTTCTTGAGCAACTTCTTCAGTAGAAGGCATTGTCGCATGTGTTGAGGTGATGAATCCTAAAGAAACAAGGCACACCCAAAGATATTTTTGTTGATACATAAAGAATCCTAGCGCTTAAATCTGAGTAAGCAAAAGCTGTTATATCGCCGATGGGTGTATAGTAACAGTTAATTGAAACGATGTATTAAAGCAAATTTGCTCAAAATGTGTGTAGAAAAGGTAAGAATGAACAAAAAATAAACACCCAGTATATTTCTTTTGCAAAAAGTGTTGCAAGGCGAAATATTTCACCTATAATGCACATCCATCGGCGGTGATGTTGATAAAAACTTGTTTAAAAACAATAGCTTGGTTGATTGGTTTAAGATTAATTGAGTTTGTTTTGAGTAGATGGGTTTGAAAATAAAATCAACATTACATGTTGACTTTCTTAAAATAGAGAGTAGTATAGCCGACCTAGCTTGATGCTGACGAAGCATCGAGAAGATCATTAAGAGATTATGAAGAACAACTTGTGTGGATTTTTACTGATTGATTGATCGAAAATATTTCATTGATTGATTGGTTTAAATTACTCGAAGTTTATTTGAGCGAAATTTAAGTCAGGAAATTGATGAGCCAGATTTGGAAGTTTAGATTAAAACTTCAAAATGATTTTAACTGAAGAGTTTGATCATGGCTCAGATTGAACGCTGGCGGCAGGCTTAACACATGCAAGTCGAGCGGGCGAGGTT
>NZ_VPEP01000050.1:0-5140 GCF_013417035.1 Acinetobacter sp. YH16053 | reverse complement strand
CCATCGAAACCTCGTGAATGTCGGTATCCTGTCTGGCAGGATACCGCTCATTTCCCTTGTTCAGTTCATCGCCGTCGCCGAGCATCTGAATTTTCGGCATGCGGCCAAGGCACTTGGTATCAGCCAGTCGAGCGTCAGCGCGCGTGTGAAAGCGCTGGAGGATAACCTTGGTGTCCTGCTATTTGAGCGCCATGCGCGGGGCGTTCGGCTAACAGACGCAGGCAGGCACTTCATGGGGCACTGTTGCAAATAGAGATTTGAGTCGATGATGTTCCCTTTAAAAAGTACTTAGAGACCGAAAACCCTGTTGATTAGACACACTTCACCCTGAGGCTGACCATAATAAAATGACGATGCTTGTCCTTTACGTAGTGCACGCATGACTTCAATACCTTTAATTGTGGCATAAGCCGTCTTCATAGATTTGAATCCTAATGTGGCCCTGATGATCCGCTTTAGCTTGCCATGATCACATTCAATCACGTTATTTTTATACTTAATCTGCCTGTGCTCAAGGTCTGGTGGACATTTACCTTCCCGTTTTAACCGTGATAAAGCACGTCCATATGTGGGTGCTTTATCCGTGTTGATCACTTGTGGAATTTGCCACTTCTTCACATTATTTAAAATTTTTCCAAGAAAACAATAAGCTGAATGGGTATTTCGTCTAGCAGAAAGATAGAAATCAAGAGTATGGCCACGTTGGTCAACTGCACGGTATAGATATGCCCATTTGCCATTCACTTTTACGTAAGTTTCATCCAGATGCCATAAATGTCGATCTGTAGGATTACGCCAATACCAACGTAAACGTTTTTCCATTTCTGGAGCATAACGCTGAACCCAGCGATAAATTGTGGTGTGATCAACATTCACTCCACGTTCGGCCAGCATTTCCTGAAGTTCACGATAGCTGATGCCATATTTACAATACCAACGAACAGCCCAAAGAATGATTTCACCTTGAAAGTGCCGACCGTGGAAGGGATTCATCTGCTGTATCTCGAAATAAATAAGATATTTAGCTTATCATGTCAGCCTATTTGCAACAGTGCCCAACTTGCGACACTAAATTGGGTAGATTGGTTCAATAAAGAGCGTGTACATAGTGCACTAGGTTATGTATCACCTTTTGATTTTGAAGCAATGTACTATGATAAGATTAACCCGTTAGGTCAGGTGGCCTAACTTAAATAAAAAACTCTCCGACAAACCCGGTACGGTTCACCTTTATCTTTGTTTGTGATGAATACATTAGCAAGTTCCCATTTAGGTGCTGCATGAGAGAGAATTGGTAAAGATAGACAGAGTCCTAAGATAAACTTTTTCATTAATTGTCCTATGAAATCTCATAATGATTTGTTAAATCATAACTTAATTTATTGCTGATCTAGCTTAGCTTATAATTAATTTGAATTATTTTTACGTTGTTTGAGAACTTCTAATCCTAAATCCTTCCAAATTTGCCATTTCATATCATTTGGGTCTATTTCAGCAGTTTTAAGCAGAATTCCAAGTAATTCGGCTGGGTCACGCTGATCAAGGTTAGCAATTTCAAAAAGTGCGCCTAATTGAATGAGATGACGTGTACGAGCTTTTCGTTCAGCTTCCTTTTCTGCATTCAGTAATTTTCTGACTGCTATCTTCTGTTTATTCGCTCGATCTATGGCTTTTTCAGCTTTGATCAAGGCATTCAATTTTTTCTCTTGGTCGGGAGTACGGTATTGGATTTGAGCTAATTCTAATAAAAGCTTTTGTGCATCACTGGGATTCTTTAAAGCAGAAATGTAGGTAATTTTTTCAGACAGCCAATCATTATTCATATTCAATTCCTTAATTCATATACCGCAAAAGCACAGGCTCAATACTCAAAGAACGATAACAAAATAATTACGTCCAAGGTACGCAATTTTGTTAAAGTCGTTCTAGAGATTGTCGCCTGTACTTCCATCAAAAAATTGATGGCGCGCTTAGACGTTTCTCAATTTCATTGAGAAACCTAAGCACGTTAGGGACTTCATCCCTAAAACCCTGAAACTTCTTTTTTTCGTTCAATTGAAAATTGAATGAAAAAAAGAAGTACCAAAGCTAGGAGCAACAGCATGCAACTAAAACAGGTATTGGGAAAAATCAAAGATATTAGTTTTGGCGTGATCGCAGCACCGCTAATTATCATCATTATGATGTGGGCTTCGATACTTGATCAAAGAGCGTTTAAAAAAGAACGTAACCGAAAAAAGGAACAGGATAAGACCTAATGGCGATTGCTCGTTTAAGTGTCAAAGTCGGTAAGGCAGGTAAAGCAGCACCGCATGCCGAATATATTGATCGGGATGAAGAAAAAAAGCTGAAACAAGAACAGGCAGAAACCGACCTTGAACATAGTGCCTATGGGAATATGCCGAAATGGGCTGAACATAATCCGATTACCTTTTGGGAAGCAGCCGACCTTTACGAGCGCAAAAATGGCAGTACCTATCGAGAATATGAAATTGCCCTGCCTAGAGAGATGAATGCCAAACAACGTCTAGAACTGGTTGAGGAGTTCATTCAGTCCGAGATCGGCTCAAAATATCCATATCAGTTTGCGATTCATAACCCTAAAGCAATGGACGGCAACGATCAGCCCCACGTGCATCTCATGTTTAATGAACGTCTGCAAGATGGAATCGAACGAGATCCAGAGCAATATTTCAAACGCTATAACAGCAAAAATCCTGAACGTGGCGGAGCTAAAAAAGACAATACAGGCAAGAGTTACCAGGAACGAAAAATTGATATTAAAGACCTACGCCAAAGATGGGCGGATTTATGCAACAGCCATTTAGAAAAACATCAAATTGATAGCCGTATTGATATGCGAAGCTACAAAGAGCAAGGCATAGAGAAAGAACCCGAAAAGAAACTGTTACCAAGCCAAGCCAAAGACCCTGAAATTAGGGAAGCCCTACAACAATCACGTACAGCCTATAAAGAGCTTGAGCGACTAGACTTAGGCGACCCCAAACAAGACCTGAAAGACCTCAAAAACAGCCCAATTTCAGACAAAGAAATTAAACAGGGTATTGAGAGCTTTAAGGCTGATTTTGACAGCTTTAAACAGCTTGCTTTGGAACAGTACAAACAACAGCAGAAATTAGAAAGAGAGCAACAGAAAACAATGAAGTTTAGAGGGATGAGCCGATGACACCTGATGAAAAAAAGCTATATGCACTAATGGCAGTTGCAGAACAACAGCAGAACCTCGTCAATCAGGCCGTTAAAGAGCTTCAAATCACGAAAGAACACATTCAAAGCACTATTGCTGGGCAGACCCACCATACTGTATCAAAATCGCTAAATACGGGCTTACAGGAGGGTACAGCGGAGCTTATTAAGACCGCTAAAGCACTTGGACGCTTGAATAATTCAATTGAATCAGCCCGTGATCAGTTGTCATGGAAGCTCATTACCATTGTTCTAGGCATCTTTGCCATTCTGATGCTTGGTATCATTTGGCTGTTTAGTGTTTATATCAAACCTTTAGGCAATATCCCGCAGATCGAGAGCCTGAGACAGCAAGGCATCCAGTTTGATATTGGAAGTTGTAAAGTTGATGGAGAATCTAAACCGTGTGTCCGAGTGATGAAAAAGCAGTGCGGATATGGAAAAAATGGCGATTTTTGTGTCATAGACCCAAAATAATAAGAATATTTCTTATGCTAAAAGAAAATTCTTACTTAATTTCAATTCTACGAGAGGAAAAGGGGTAATCATGCCATTGATTGAATATTACGGCTTGTTATTTGAATGGCATGACCAAAAAATGGATTTAGTCTACAGAGGGCGTGAAATTACGTTCGAAGAAGTCTGTAGTATTTTCCTTGATCCTGCATTGATGTCTTTTGATGATGTAGGACACTATGACGAACAACGACTAATATCAGTCGGTTTAAGCAATCGTGGTAGACTATTAACAGTGGTTTGGGTTGAACGTGGAGATGTTGCGAGAATAATCACTGCATTTGAACCATCACATCACCAAAAGCGGAGGTACAGCAATGCAAAATGAATTAGAACGCTATAAAAATTTTGATCCTACCAATGCCCCATTGGTTAAACCTAGTTTTGTGAAAAAATTACAGGAACGTCACGCCATCGCTCAAGCAAAGGCTTTTGATGCTGATGTGGTGACATGGTTAGGTTCACAAGATAATGAAACAAAACAACATATTAACGATATGGTTCGCCATATTATGGCATTGAAACGTACTTAATTAGGTATGACCTCCCTTTTTTGTTTTAATGTTTGATTGATTAATTAGAAAGCTCATTTGGTATTCATACCAAATGAGCTTTTACTTTATAGTTTTTGAAGGATACGCCGTGGTTAAGGAAGTTGTTATGTTGAAACATTCAAGTTTGGAAAGAAAAGAGTTCAAGCATGAAGAACTTGCACTAATAAAAAAACTTGATTTCAACGATATTGAGATTATTAAGCCTGATAATCTTGGACAAATCTTAATTTGGACTTCTAAACTTGCTGAATATCATCATGCTCAATTTGTTGAATTTAGTCATAAGTTAGATATTGTTGATGAAATAGAAGAGCGAGAAGAGATTAACAATAAGATTAATTTTTATAGAAAAAGTAGAGTTTTAGAGAATCATATCAAGGATTTCTATCTAAAAAAGCTATTGGATCAAGGAGAAGCGACAGTAAAGGGATATATCAAACATCCGATTAAACAGGATACAAATTACGCTGTAATTTCTTATCACGGATATCATTTTGTTAGTTTTGCTACTCCAGAGATTATTGAAAAATTTCCCTTACATTTTATTGATTTTGTACAAAGTGAAACACCAAAGACATTAGCAGATATACACTCTGATGAAGCTGTACTGCTATCAACGGTTAAGAATTTTATAACGCCCTTTAAAGAACAATATAAAAAAATAAAGAGTAAAAATAAGGAGATCAAAGAACACAATACGGTCGTACATAAAATTTATATAAAAATTAAAAATAAAGAAGCAACTTTGCAAAAGCCAACAGATTCAAAGCCTAAAGAATCTAGCCCCAAATCTGATGAAAAGATTACTTTACCAGTAAAAATGAAGCAGGTAGCTATTCAGCAAAATATAGCTTCACAAGAAA
>NZ_VPEP01000049.1:0-5528 GCF_013417035.1 Acinetobacter sp. YH16053 | reverse complement strand
ACCCCGTGGAAGCGGGTTAGGTTGACTCTGGGCTTCGGTACCAGGGCGGCCAGCCTTGCAATGAAATCCAATGGTTCGAAAATGACGTGCGTGGTGCCGTCCCGGTACGGCGTCTTGAGCTGGTAGCAATCTGACAGTGCGGAGGGGGAGGGGCGTGACTGTTAAACAGGGGGTCAGCCTGCCGCCTTGGGCCGGGTGATGTCGTACTTGCCCGCCGCGAACTCGGTTACCGTCCAGCCCAGCGCAACCAGCTCCGGCAACGCCTCGCGCACCCGCTGGCGGCGCTTGCGCATGGTCGAACCACTGGCCTCTGACGGCCAGACATAGCCGCACAGGGTATCTATGGCCGCCTTGCCGGTCTTGCCGGGGTCGATCCAGCCACACAGGCGCTGATGCAGCAGGCGGGCCGCTTCGCTGTCCAGCGCTCGCACCTCGTCCATGCTGATGCGCACATGCTGGCCACCACCCATGACGGCCTGAGCAATTAAGGGGTTCAGGGCCACGTACAGACGCCCGCCTGCCTCGTCGCTGGCGTACTCGGCAAGCAGCCGGAACCCCTGCCGCTTGCGGCCATTTTGGGCGATGATGGAGACTGTCCACAGGCGCTCAATGCACTCCCGGATTGCCTTGAACTGGCTGCCGCCATCCTCTGCATACCCGATTTCACGGGCCAGCGCCCGATAGCTGCCCTTAACCACCATGGCATCAGCGGTAACGGCCTCCCACTTGGGTTCCAAGAACAACCGGAGCTGCTGCCCGCCTTCGGTCTTGGGTTCTGGGCTAAGCACTAGGCCATTAGGCCCAGCCATTGCCACCAGCCCTTGCAGGATGCGCAGATCATCAGCACCCAGCGGCTCCGGCCCCTTGAACTCGATCCGCTTGCCGTCGCCGTAGTCATACGTCACGTCCAGCTTGCTGCGCTTGCGCTCGCCCCGCTTGAGGGCACGGAACAGGCCGGGAGCCAGACAGTGCGCCGGGTCGTGCCGGACGTGGCTGAGACTGTACTTGTTCTTAGGCTTCACCACGGCGCACCCCCTTGCTTTTGCGCTGCTTTTCCAGCACGGCGGGTTTGAGCACCCCGCCGTCATGCCGCCTGAACCAGCGGTCTTTGAACGGCACCCCATAGTTGGCCTTGCTGACACCAAAGCGGACGAAATAGGGCCGCTGTGAGTCGTCCACGCCCCATTCCTCGGCCTCGGCGGCCGTCATGCCGGACAGGTAGGACTGCCAGCGGATGTTATCCACCAGCACGGACGATCCCCGGCTGGCCTGCTGCTGGTCGCCTGCGCCCATCATGGCCGCGCCCTTGCTGGCATGGTGCAGGAACACGATAGAACACCCGGTATCGGCGGCGATGGCCTCCATGCGGCCAATCACCTGCGCCATGGGGCCACTGGCGTTCTCTTCCTCGATATGGAACCGACGCAGCGTATCCAACACCATCAGGCGGCGGCCCTCGGCGGCGCGCTTGAGGCCGTCGAACCACTCCGGGGCCATGATATTGGGCAGGCTGCCGATCAGCGGCTGGATTAGCAGACCGTCAGCCACGACTTGCCGTTGCTCGTCGGTCAGGTGCGCCCCCAATGCGTGCAGGCGGTGATGTATAGCGGTGGGCGGGTCTTCGGCGGGCAAGTAGATCACCGGGCCGGTGGGCAGCTCTCCCACGTCCAGCAGGTCGGGGCCGCCTGCGATCTGTGCGGCCAGCTGTAGAACCAGCATGGACTTGCCGGCCCCACCGGGGGACACCAGCGCCCCCACGGTACCGGCCACCATGTTGGGCAGTACGTAGTCAATCGGCGGCGGTAACTCTGTGAAGCTCGCCAGAATATCGATAGGCTTATGAGTAGCCATTGGTTTGCCTCCTTTGCAGGCGGTTGATGGTCAGGCGCTGGCGGGGCATCCCCGCCATGCGCCGCCTAGTCAGTGATAACACGCCACTCTCGCAGCCCAATTTCTCGCACGACCTTGGCCGCCGCATCCAGTGTCTTGAACTGCCGCACATCACCTCTGGCGGTGTGTAAGGTAGGTTGTGCGCTGCCAATGTTGCCGCTCAGCTCGATAGTCCACCCGTTATGCAGAACACTTGACGATCTCACCACGGCACCCTGAATCAATCCAAGCCCAAAATACTCTTTTGCCTTTCCTATATCCATTTTTTAATCCTACTATAAAGTCAAATTGTTTTGACAATATAGCAGTTTTGTTTTATCAAAACAAGCATTACATGCTTAAATCTGGCCCCTTGCTGCGCTGCTTCTGGGTCTGCTTCGCCAGCTCGGCGCGGGCCTCCTGCACCTGCGGAAGCTCCATCACCTTCTGCACCGTACGCTTGATGTAATCGGCCTCATGGCCCGCCTTGCGCTCCATGATAGCGGGGCTAGCCTCGGCCATGGCCTTGCTGATCTCGTCCGGCTCCCGGCCCTTGCTGGCCAGCTTCATGGCCGCGATGAAGTCGCACTTGCTGAGGTCATCACCGTACCGCTTGACCAGCCCGGCCATTTCGCTGCGGTAGTCGTCCACGACGCTGCGGCGATACCGACGCACACTCTGCGGGGCGGTGATCTCGGCCAGTCGTGCCGTCCGTTCCTGTCGGCGCTCGATGCTGTCCAACACCTGCCCGGCCTGCTGCATCAGCTCCGGCCCTGCGGTGGCACTCTTGCCGCTGGACTCCCGGCACAGCACCCACGGCTGATAGCCGGTGCGGCTGGTGTACTTGTCCTTGCGGTTGGTAAAGCCTGCCAGACGGCCATAGTGACGGCTGTCGGCGCTTGCCGGGTCGGCGTCATACTCCCGGGCCAGCTTCCGGGCGATTACGCCCCTATGATCTGCTGGGGCATCCTGAGCCACCTTCACCCATGCCTGATAATTCTTGAGGCTGGTCTCGATGATGGCGGCAGGCTCCCGGCCCTCCTGCTTCATGGCGTCCAGATCGTCGCTGCTGAGGTCGTCAACTAGCACCAGACCATGCCGGGCCTGCTCGGCGGGGCGAATGTAAATATCGTTGCCCTGGGCATTCATGCGCTTGAGCCAGGCGGCGTTCTGCTGCACTTCCTGCGGTGTCCATTCCCGGTTCATCATCTTGCCGCTGGCGGCATCCCGTATGCCGATGTCGTACCGGTCGCAGCCCATGGCCTTGAGCTGCCGGGCGATGGCTTGCGCGGTGCGGTCACCTTTCACTTGAGCTTGAAAATCAGCCATATGCTCCCCTGTTGCTCGATGATTTGCGGCTCCAGCCAAAGCCATGATGCGATCAGCAGCGCCAGAATAGGCATCACGGAAGCGATCAAGACCCCGGCCCACAACCTCCATGTCCAGCCACGGGCGGCGCTCCGGGCCGTCTGGCCGGCCTTGGCCAGTTCCCCTGCGGCTGCCCTCATGTCCTTTGCTGCCTGCCGCCATGCGCTCATGGCTTGCTGTTGCTGGCTCGTCCAGCTCGCGGCCTGCTCCTCGCTGGCCTGCTGTACCTCGGCGATCCGCTGCCGGGCTTCGTCCGCCAGTGTCGCCATGCTCTGGGCCAGCGGCTCTATCTCTGCCGCTAACTCGTTGATCCCTCTGGATTTCCTCACTCTGTCTATCGCGCTCATGCTCGATAACCTCCCGGTATTCTTGTAAGTCGATGATCTGGCCGTTGGCCGTGTCGATGGCTAGGGCGATATCGGCCCTCTCGGTGCGGATGCCCCGGCTCTCCATCTCCACCACGTTAGGGCCAAGATGGATGCCCGGCAAGCGCTCAATGCCCTGCGCCTCAAGGGTGCGATGGTCAATGCGGGCCTCGTGCCCGGCCTGTTCAAGGGCGCGGTTGGCGTAGTGGCTCCATGCCTCGCGGGTCTGCTCAAGCCATGCCTTGGGCTTCAGGCTCTCGGACTTCTGCGCCCCGCCCCGCTCTGGCTGTTTGCCGTTGTACCGCTTAAACCACTGGTCAGCCGGGCGCTCGATACCGTCGTTCTTCCGCTCGGAGATCATCAAGTGGCAATGGGGGTTCTCACCGTTACCGGCATGGATGGCCAGCGTATACGGCAGGCGCTCGCCCTCAGTCAGATGCCGGGCGAATTCGTCCACCAGCTCCCGCTGCTGATCTAGGGTCAGTTCGACCGGCAGGGCAAACTCAATCTCTTTGAATAAGCGACCGTTGGCCCGCTCGTACAGGTCGGCACCGTCCCAGTAGTCGGCGGGACGCTCGGCCCACTCGGGCAGGTGGCCGGACTGGGTGTGCAGCACCTCTTCACGGTCGCGGGAGTAACGGCCCTCCCGCTGGATGTAATCGGCTTTCGCCTTGGCCGATTGGCCGCCGTTCCGGCTGCCGGTCTTGGCCGTAAGGTGATAGATGGCCATAGGGGTTTAGCTCCATGCAATGGCCCTCGGAGAGCGCACAGCCCCGAAGGGGTGCCCCCAGGGCAGTTTCTTGAAGAGAAACCGGTAAGTGCGCCCTCCCGTAAAATGACGGTCGGGGTTTGCGGTGTCTGTGCTCCGATGATAGCATAATGACAAGCACATAACCAAGAGGATTATCAAAATGGCAAAAACAGCGGAACGGCTCGCCAAGCTGGAAGAACAACGGGCACGAATCAACGCCGAGATCCAACGGATCAGAGCACGGGAGCAGCAGCAAAAGCGCAAGGAAAACACCCGGCGCAAAGTGCTGGTAGGTGCATGGATACTCGGCAAAGTTGAAAACGGCGAGTGGCCAGAACAGCGCCTGCTCGATGGGTTGGACAGCTACCTAGAGCGCGACCATGATCGGGCACTGTTCGGACTTCCACCCAAGCAGAAACAGCAGCCACAGGAGCATGGTCAGCCGGAGCCGCAAGGATAGCCAAGCGCAAAGCGGTCAGAATGGCCCCTGAATGGCCCCTTCGGGGCTGCACACCGCCCCCACCCTTCGGGTAGGGAAAAGGCCGCTAAAGCGGCTAAAATCGCTCCAGCGTATTCCCGCGGGATTTGGTATGGGGTTTAGCGGGCTTTGCCCGCCTTTCCCCCTGCCGCGCAGCGGGTGGGGCCGGTGTGTAGCCTAGCGCAGCGGATAGAGAAGTTATCCGGCCTCTGGCCGGCATTTTAAGCAAGGGCAAACAGTGCCCCACTAGGGCGCTGTTAACCGCGCCTAGTGGATTATTCTTGGATAATCATGGATGGATTTTTCCAACACCCCACCAGCTCCCCCCCTTCCTGGGTTTGCAGGTTTAGGGGCGTGACAGTTACGCCGGGGGTTCGTGACAGTTACGCCGGGGGGGCGTGACAGTTACGCCGGGGGCGTGACAGTTGCGCCGGGGGACGGATGGCGTTTGCGATCATGAGGGCGAAGAAGCTCAACAGCATGGGCACGGTGGCGGCTGCGTTGCAGCACTGCTACCGCGACCGCGAGACGCCGAACGCCGATCAGGAGCGCACACCGGACAACGATCACCTGGCTGATACCAAGTGCCTTGGCCGCATGCCGAAAATTCAGATGCTCGGCGACGGCGATGAACTGAACAAGGGAAATGAGCGGTATCCTGCCAGACAGGATACCGACATTCACGAGGTTTCGATGG
>NZ_VPEP01000048.1:0-5559 GCF_013417035.1 Acinetobacter sp. YH16053 | reverse complement strand
TAAAAAATCACTTATCTATTTAAAGATTATTTGTGGTTTTGTATTTAACATAAAATCTCTTATGCGAAATCTCAGGCAAAAATCCCAACCGAGGGTTGGGAGAGATAAAAATTGACCCTAAATCACGTGGCTAGATAGGTCATAATTATTTTATTAACTTTCCGCCTTGCTTAAGAACAATATATAAAAAATCTAAAATACATAAAACTGATAACACTAAGAATAATGATCGACTTACCAGATAGCCAATTTGTTATAAACATATAATCTAGAGATTGAAATAAAATAATAGTGTTTTTTTTCATTACTTTAGCTATACAAATCTGGTTTTTTATGTCCTTAGACATACTTGAAAAATACTCTATTCTTATGACCTTTTAAAATATAATTTGTCTGAGCAAATCATGAAAATATTTTTCCTTACTTTAGTTGCTTTAGCTTTAACAGCATGTTCCAAACCTCATGATAAATATGTTGGTTACTGGCAACTTGAAGATACAAAATATCCAAAAGTTTTAGAAATCTATAAAGAGGGCAAAGAAACTTACATCGTAAATGAGAATATTCTTTCAGAAACTGATTGGTTTGGAAATAAAAAATCAGGAACGGTTTTAGAGAAGAAAGAAAAAGAACTTGGTGTGAATAACGGTTTAGCAGTTATCACATTCAACTTATCTGATGATGGAAAAACACTGCGAATTAGTAATCAACGCTATACCAAAATTAGTGAAGATGATGCAAAACAGATGATCACACATAAGAAAAACTGCGAAAGCTTAAGATTGAAATATAGAGAGGAAGCTAAAGCATTCAATATTTTTGCGCGAGATGCTCAAAAAGTCGAACAGGATAAAATTAAAGATAACTATCGAGAGCTCCAGAAAGAAATTCCTAATTGTAGTTTTGGAATCTAACTTATTTAAATATATTTAGGAAAATTTATGAAAAATTTCAAATTATTACCATTGTTATTTGCATCTCTTTTTGTAGGATGCGGCACAGTCGGAAATATGGTCATCCAGGATCAAACTTTAGAACAAAAGGCAGCCTTTGCTTTAAATACAACTTCAGACAAAGTGGCCATATCAAATAGACAAGGATCTATTGATGGCACGATAAACTTTGTAGCCACTGTAGGAAAAAAATCACATCAATGTTATATCACAACAGTTGGAGGAGCTATTAGTTCCCAGGCAGTTTGTTCGGGTTCTAACTCTGTAAAACAAAGTAGTGATAAGCAATGTAATGCTCTATTGAAAGCAGCAGGCCGCTGTTAATTTTTATGCAAAAGCTCAGGTTAATCCAGAGCTTTCTGTTCAATCTTATCATTGGCAGAGAACATACCTGGATTTGTAGAGAGCGTTCAAAATTCTGTGTCAGCCGAATTGGCTAGAGTTTAATTATATCATCGAGCCTGCCTTCAAAGTAAATCGATAACTGTGTGATGGTTTGCCCCCAGTTTGTCACCGGCATTGTCCATTTTTCAGAAGCCTGTTGAATGCCAATATACAGCAATTTCAGCAGGCTATTTTCATTCGGGAAAGCCCCCTTGGTTTTGGTCAGTTTTCTGAATTGGCGATGTACTGCTTCAACCGCATTGGTGGTATAAATTGGCTTCCTAACCGCTTTCGGATATTTGAAATAGGCACTGAGTAAATGCCATTTTTCACGCCATGAACGAATGACTTTCTCGTATTTATCCCCCCATTTGGCTTCCAGCTCATCTCGCGCCATTTCAGCTGCCTGCTTGGTATCTGCTCGGTAAACAGGCTTCAGATCAGCCATAAAGGCTTTTTGATCCTTACTGGCCACATAACGCAAGCTATTGCGGATTTGGTGAATAATACATAACTGCACTTCTGTCTGCGGAAATATCGCAGCAATTGCTTCAGGGAAGCCTTTAAGCCCATCAACGCAGGCGATCAGAATGTCTTGTATGCCACGGTTCTGCAAATCTGTGAGTACGCTGAGCCAATAATTAGCACCTGCACTTTCTGATAGGTAAAGACCCAGCAGTTCTTTATGGCCTTCGGTATTTAATCCCAGCACGGTATAAACGGCTTTGTTGACATAACGGCCTTCATCCTTGATCTTGTAATGGATGGCATCGAGCCACACAAAGGGATATACGGCATCAAGCGGCCTCTGTTGCCAGGCACGTAATTCGGGGATTAGCTTGTCTGTAATATTGGTAATGGCACCCTCGGAAATATCCAGTGCATACATATCGGCAATATGTTTTTGAATATCACGGTAGCTCATGCCGAGCGCAAACAGTGAGATGACTTTACTGTCGATCTCTTCAGAGAGTTTGGTTTGATTTTTCTTGACGAGTTGAGGCTCAAAATCACCAGTGCGATCACGAGGTGTTTCCAGTTCAAATGAACCGGAGGATGATTTTACGGTCTTGCGAGAGTAACCATTCCTGCGATTGGATGGTTTAGGATTTTCTTCCAGATAGTTTTCAATTTCAGCATTTAAAGCCGCTTCTGTCAGCTGTTTGATTAGTGGTGTCAGGATACCGTTTTCACCAGTGAGGGGTTGTCCTGACTGTAATTGTTTTAAAGCTGCTTCGAAATCAAAGTTGTTTGCCATGATGTGTCATTTCCTGTTTGATTCAGTTTATTGAAATGACACAGATTTTTGAACACTACCGATTTGTAAGCCTGATATTTTCCTGACAACTTTCACACAGCATCAACCCGGCAAAAAGCTGTACATTCTGTCCATTTCCACAAAGCGTACATGGTTTTAAAAGTTGAATAATATTGTCCAAAATTAAGATTCCTTAGAAGAAAAGTTTTGTTCCGCATAATTAGCGGCCTTAGCTTGCATACTTCTAATTTCGTCTTTAGAAGCACCATTTTTCATTAATAACCATAAAAGCATCATGTATGTACTACTAAAATCCTCATAGTATTTTTCAGAAAAATTATTATCTTCCTCAAAATCATCTATTCGCTTTTCTAATCGATTCACCAGATCCTCAATACGATCGGCTTGCTGTTTAACAGCAATAGATTGAAAATCATTAGTCAAAATTTTACTGAACAATTTACTGGTTCTGATTCCTTCTGAATTAGCCAATTGATCGTAGAATTCTGCTACTTGTGGATCTAGTCTGACTGCATAAGTTTTGACTTTTTCGCCCATAAATTACATCTCTTATAAAAATTAGAGTTTGTACAAAATTAAATCTAGATAATTCAATAATTTAAATCAAAAGAATAAATAAATTACGTACAAACCTATTTGTACAGAATTAATTTATTATAAAACAAAAACTTATTTAAATATAATGCTTTTTTTTATGTACAACTATGAGTACATATTTTTTATTAGATTTATCAATATCTTATCTAAAAAAAGTGTTGTTTTGATGTACAAGTATGAGCACAGCATAAAAAATAGATAATTCAATCACTTATTCTAAAAAAAGACCATTTTTCTGTACACGTTTCTGAGACCCTAAAAAATCGCTGAAATCCTTATCCTGTAAGGCTTTGAGGGTTGTCATCGTTAGATGCGTGGTGTGTGACAAAAAAATCCCGGCGTGTGCCGGATCCTGGATTAGAAAATTGGCTAAAGTGACGTAGGGCCGGTGCTTGGTTTTGCATGGAAAAAAGTATTTATTTCTTGGTTTAGAAAAACGTAAAAAAATCAATTTTTTTGTCCCTTCATCCAGGTTAAAAATTTCAACCCAAAACTTTAATTATGAAAAGCTTCACAGAAAGCGTTCAAATGCGATTTAAGAGCCTTTACCTAAAAAACATAGATCTCATAGTGAAAAACAGAAAACAGCTCAAAAAACGCAAATGAGAGCGAAATAAAGAGGTATTTTGACTTTAGATAGATGCATAGAGCGAGTGTCTACGAGCGAACTATCAAAATTTGCGCCTAGACCCTCTGAAAAACATTTTTTTGTCCTCTTTAGCCTAAGAAAGCGTAAGTTTCATGCAGAAATTTGCTCCTGGATCGAGCGTAGCGAGTAAAAAAGTTTTATGAGCGAAGCGAATTCCGAGTTGCTTTTGCTTTTTCTTAAAGTCACGCAAGTATTAACCAAAAAATTGCCCCAACGAACTGAGCGAAAGCGAAGTTCAATAGAGTTTGAGCGAAGCGAAAACCAAGGGCAATTTTTCATTCCCTGGGCTTTTAATTATTTTTAATCTTTTAAATGCTTTTAGGTAAGCTCAAAGCTTTGTAAATAAAGGCTTCTAGACCTCATATGACTACGTTTACCTACCAATATGACTACGTTTACCTACCAATATGACTACGTTTACCTACCAATATGACTACGTTTACCTACCAATAATCTACATTATTTTTTTTGTAGATTTAACTACGTTTACCTTGCATTAATCTACATATTTATTATTATAGATTTATATTCATAAGTAATAATGTAGACAAATAAAATGCGGGACTTAGTAGTTAAAGATAATGCCTTAATTAATGCGAGTTATAACTTAGACTTAGTAGAACAGCGTTTGATCTTATTAGCTATCGTCGAAGCAAGAGATAGTGGTCGAGGAATCAATGCAAATGACCCCTTAGAAGTGCATGCTGAGAGTTATGTAAATCAATTTAATGTTGCAAGACAAACAGCTTACCAAGCGTTAAAAGATGCTTGTAAGGATCTATTTGTACGTCAATTTAGCTATCAAGAAATTAATAAAAGAGGAAATGTAGAGAATGTTTTAAGTCGTTGGGTCAGCGAAATTAGATATATCGACGATGAAGCTACAGTAAAGTTAATATTTGCCCCTGCAATCGTGCCACTTATTACACGTTTAGAAGAACAATTTACTAAATATGAGTTACAACAGATTAGTAATCTCAGCAGTGCTTATGCTGTGCGGTTGTATGAATTATTAATTGCTTGGCGTAGTACGGGTCAAACTCCAATTATCGAACTAGCAGAGTTCAGACAAAAAATAGGCGTTCTTGATGATGAATATACAAGAATGGGAAATTTTAAAGATCGAGTATTAAATCTAGCTATTGCCCAAATTAATGAACACACCGATATTAACGTCCAATGTCAGCAACATAAAAAGGGACGTAATATTTCTGGTTTTTCATTCAACTTTAAACTGAAAAAAGTCGTTATAGCTCATAATAAAGAGCAAACTGCTCTTGAGATTTTCTCAAAATTTACCGATGCACAGCGTCATCTTTTTGCCAGTAAACTGTCTGAGCTTCCAGAGATGAATAAATATTCTCAAGGTACTGAAAGCTACTCACAATTTGCAGTTCGAATTTCTGAAATGCTACGAGATCCACAAAAATTTGAAGAACTACTCCCATATCTAAAAAAAGTAGGCTTTAATACAAAATAAACTTCATGTTCAGATTGGATGTTCACATAAACATCCTTGTACACGCACTGAGGGATTCCATTGAACACAACAAAATTTAGCGTTATGGACGCAAGTAAAGCCTTTAAAAAATCACGTACAACAATATACGAGGCTTTAAAAAGTGGTGAATTATCAAGAGATCATGATGGACTTATAGACTTATCGGAACTTATTAGAGTTTATGGCAATCCAATCA
>NZ_VPEP01000047.1:0-5874 GCF_013417035.1 Acinetobacter sp. YH16053 | reverse complement strand
AGCGAATACATTACCAATGCTTTTGCTTTTAGATTTCACAAACAGGATTAACCAAAAACTGCCCCACGAAGCGAGGAACGAGCTTCAATAGAGTACGAGCTTTAGCGAGTACATAGGGCAGTTTTAATAGTTTTTCCCTTTTTAATAGTTTTAATAGTTTTAATAGTTTTAGACAGCATGAAAGCCTTATATAGCAATACTCTTCAGCCTCATACAACGACAGATTTACCCTTATACAACGACAGATTTACCCTTATACAACGACAGATTTACCCTTATACAACGACAGATTTACCCTATATAACGACAATAAAAAATAATGTTGTTGTTTTAATTAACGCTTTTATAATATAGTGTCGTTTTATTGCAGAAAAATAATCCTTAAACCAAATGAAAAATGATCTAGTTATAAAAAGTAATACTCTTGTTGAAGCTTGCTTTAATCTCAGTTTGACTGAATATCGAATACTACATGTAGCCTTCACTGAATTAGCTGAATATGAAAGTGATAAAGGCTTATTCCACACACGAGAATTTAGAGTATATGCAAAAGATTACTCCAAGCTATTTAATACTGATGAATCCGATGCTTATAAGGTATTAAGGGATGCAAGTGAGCGATTATTTAACCGTTACTTCACGTATGATCGGGTCTATCAAAAACCTGATTTTATAGAATGTGTTAAATCGAGATGGGTACAAAAAATTAGTTATGCAGATACGCAGGGATATATTAAATTTCAGTTAGCCGATGATGTTTTTAGCATGATTGGACAACTGAAAGATTGTTTCACACGATATAGATTATCTAAAACAGCCCAATTAACGAGCGTTTATGCTATTCGCCTTTATGAAATGATGATTCAATGGCAAAGCACGAAAGTTGTTCCAGTAATAGAATTAAATACGTTAAGAGAACGCCTTGCTATTGAGGAGCATGAATATCCTAGAGTCTATGATTTTAAGAATCGTGTCTTAGACCCTGCTATTAAACAAATTAATAAATATACAGATATCACAGTAAGTTACGAACAACACAAGCAAGGACGTATCATTTCTGGGTTTTCATTTAAGTTTAAGCAAAAAAAAGACGATAAACCTAAAATTAATACTAAGCGTGACCCTAACACCCCTGACTTTTTTATAAAAATGACCGATGCACAACGCCATTTATTTGCCAATAAAATGTCAGAAATGCCTGAAATGAGTAAATATTCAAAAGGTACAGAAAGCTACCAACAATTTGCTATTCGTATCGCTGACATGCTTTTAGAGCCTGAAAAATTTAGAGAACTTTACCCATTTTTAGAGAAAGCAGGATTTAAATCATGATGCAACTGGAGAACCTAACAGCCAATTTTCAAGGCGTTCAAATTGAGTATACCGACATCGTAAATTATGAAATTGCGAGGGAAAATATATGCGGTTATATCTTCCTATTATCCCGACTATCCAAGAATGCAGAACCCACTGAAAAAATGCAGATGGAAAGCAAAATAGAGGACTTAATTTACTATCGGGATAATTTGCAGATCAAGGATAAAGTAAATATCCAAAAAGTCTTAAATGAGCTAATTCCAGAGTATAAAGCCGAACAAGAAAAGCAAAGAGCTAAGAAAAATTAGGCTTTCTTCTTAACTTTACTTTTTTGCTTAGGCTTAACAGTAAATTGCTCTCCCAAAGCCTTGCCTTGTTTAAAAGTGACAATTTCCTTAGCTTCAATTTTAAGTTTTTCGCCAGTTTTAGGATTGTGTCCCATTCTTTCGGCACGCTGTTTTACTTCAAAAGTCCCAAAATCAACTAATCGGACATTTTTATCTTCAACCAGGGCTTCTGTAATGACTTCAAGAACAGAATTAAGAACAACTCTTGCTTCATCTTGATTAATATTTAATTTAGGTGCTAATTTGGCAATTAAATCGGCTTTATTCATAATTAATTGTCCTCAATATTTGGTAAGTCAAAAAGCTGTCGATCTCTATTTTCTGTTAAATATTCGTTGAGTTCAGCGAGTATTTTTTCTTTATTGGCTTCATTTGCCTGCATTTTCTTAATCAAGTAAGAACCGAGCAAAATTTTACGCCGAGTATCATCCTTGCGCTCCTGTTCTTTCTTTTTGGTACGTTCTCTTGCTTCAATAGCCTGTTTCTGTGCTTTTAACTGTTTCAGCTTCTCTAACTGGGCTTCAATTTTCTTTTCGATATTTTCAGCAGATTTAGTCATAACGGTTAATTTCGGAATATAGAAAACCACTCAAGCATAAGACCCTATGAATTGAAATTCAAGCGGGTAATATGCTATCGTGTTTTTCATGAAATGCGCACTTACGACTTGAATTTCATTCAAGTCAAAAGATGCGTAAGGGGGACACCCCTTAACCCCAAAAGCAAAAGCAAGAGCGGTAAAGCAAATGAAGAAATACAATATTGATGAACAGCATATTTTTATATGCTCAAACTGTGGGAATGAATTTTTATACAAATTACCTAAAATTCTTATAGAGCAAATGAATGGAGTATCCATTCAAACTATTAGAAAAGAATGCCCGAAATGTAATCAATACGTGGATGCCACAAGGAAAATTTAATGGCGATTTACCACTGTACAACCAAAACCGTTAACCGCAGTTCGGGAAGAACTGCCGTTGCATCTATGGCTTATCGTGCAGGGGAAAAACTCAAAGATGAACGAACAGGACTAACCCACGATTTTACGAGAAAGGACGGTGTCGCCCATAGCGAAATTGTGTCTAACCTTGATATAGAAATAGACCGTAGCGAGTTGTGGAACTTGGCGGAACAGTCCGAAAACCGCAAAGATGCTCGAACCGCTAGAGAATGGGTGATTGCCTTACCTGATGAACTGGATGCAGATCAACGTAAGGACTTGGCAAAAGAGTTTGCCCAATCACTTGTTGATCGCTATGGCGTGATCGCAGATTTAGCCATTCACGAACCCAGCAAAAGCGGAAATGATAAAAACCATCACGCCCATATCATGCTGACCACCCGAAAAGCTGAATTAGACCCTGACAATAAACTCACTTTGACGACAAAAACCGATATTGAGTTAAGTAATGCCAAACGCAAAAGCCTAAATATGGGAACAACCCAAGACGACATCAAACAGATTCGGGAAACATGGGCGGATTTAGCCAATCACGCACTGGAGCGAGCAGGCTACCGAGAAAAAATAGACCACCGCAGCTATGCCGATCAGAACAATGGACTACAAGCCACCATTCATGAGGGGACTTCGGTCACTCAACTCCGTAGACAAGGCATAGACACCGAAATCAGCCGTTATAACGACCATGTGAAGCAACACAACGCCCAACACCTCAAACAACAGCAACAGCGCACAGACAGCGTTTTACAGCACGGTTTAAACCGTGCCGAGCAAGGCTTCGAGCAATGGCAGAAAAACCAAGAAGCTAAACGCCTAGAACAAGAACGCCAAGCCGAAATACAACGACAGCAAAAACTAGAGCAACAGCAAGCCGAGCGAGCCAACCGTAAAGCATCACAAGACTTAGATCAGGGCGGAATGTACCGATGAGCAACCAAAACGACCTAGATGACCAGCTCTATATTTTACTGGCATCTATGAAAGAGTATCGAGAAGCCATAGCAGACGATAACAAGCGATTAGAAGCGTTTTACAAGGAAGTGGCTAGCGGAGTACTCAATAAGACCGAAAAACACCTAAAAAACGCCAATCAGAAGCAAATAGACGCACTCAACAACAGTATTCGGGAATTAAACAATGCAACCAATCAACTTGACTGGCGATTCATGGCAATCTACGCCAGTGCTTTTGTTAGCTTGCTGATCGTTTTCTTTTTAGCATTATTTTTATATGTGCCGAGCATGGACGAAATCAAACAGCGTAGAGCAGACGTTGCATGGCTAGAACAAAAATACAGCCTAGATATTAAAAATTGCAATGGGAAGTCTTGCGTTCGCATCATGAAAAATGACTGTCACGGAGCGAATAAGGATTATTGTGTGATTGACCCAAAATAATGATTAGACAGTACTTTGCTCGGCTCTTGCCATCACCGAATCAATGACAGCAGTCGCAAAGTTGCCCGACTTTGAAACATGGCTAAAGCCATCTTTCAAAGCATCGAGCGATAGTCATCCAAAAATTTCGGAATGGCTATCCAACTGATGCAGTTCTAAAATATCGTCACCAACAAGCCTATAGATCAAGACTAAATCAGGCTTCACATGACAATCACGACAATTTTTAAACTCTGCACCACCCTTCAAGGGATGATCTAAATATTTTTCAGGCAAAGGATTATTTGCGACTAAACAATCTAATACTTCTGCCCATTCAGCCGTAACCAGTTCTAAATAACGTCTTTTAATATCACGTTTAAAAGAACTGGTTACGATAATCTTACGTTTAGCCATGTGCTTCTTCCGACATAGCTTTAATCGCTTCTTCTACCGTTTCGTACTCGGTGTACTCGCCATTTTCAATCTCTTTTAAAGATTGAAGTAACTTGGCTGCTGCTTTAGGAGTTAAAGCAGTTTCTCGCGCATAGTCAAAAGATAAAGGGATCGCCTTAGTTTTAACGATTTGATTCAAGAACAGTTTGAATGCTTGGGGCATAGTCAAACCGTAGTCTTCCAAAATAGGCGTGACTTGTTCTTTTAACTCTGCTTCTAAGCGCATATTGAAATTGACTGCGGACATGATTTCCTCACTCAAAAACCATTAAAGTAAAGATAATATAAGGCATATTCTTTACTTTTTCATTACTTTTGATGTAATAAATGGTTTCTAACAAATGAATTTCGTATAACCACCATTATGTTAAATGTATAACTTTATAAAGTGTTAATTTTAAAGTCTTCCAATGTTTTGCCTTTTTCTTCTAATAAATTATGAACAAACTCAGGCTCTAATTTCAGCATCAGTTCAATAGCATCATGGATTTTCCAAAATTGTAATTCAGGATGATCTATTATTTGGATTAAATGGTTTTTAATTAAAGGAATATATTCATCGTATTTTTCATCATCAATTAACCAAAATAAGCGACTAATATCAAATGGTTCTGTATTAGATATTTCTATAATCTTTTGTATAGGATGAAATATTTTTATTCTAGCCTGTTCACCAAATCCTAGATCAGCTTGGAATGCCCAATAACGAACAAAAGCTCTAAGTACATGCTGAAGTGTATCATCATAACCATGTAAACGATGATCTATATAACCAACTAATTTATTTTCATTTAATAAATTTACTAATGCATCAAAACCAGAGGATTGTCCCCAATTAGTCAGAAGTTTTGCTGCCTCAAATACAATATTTTCATCAGAAGAATTTAATAAATTTATGACTTGTTCTATACGATCTTCAGGAATATCTTCTGGATCTAAATCTGTTGCATCACATGCGTAATCTGCATGAGTAGGAACGTCATGCAGTAATACAGAAATTTCTTTATTCATTAAGCCACTCATTAATAATTATCTTAAGATTTTCTAAAATTAACATAATACACCTTATACGAAATGCGTTATAATTATCTATAGAAATCAATGCTGTAGTTTCTAGTTTATAGCCCGAACATCCCTGTTCGGGCTTTTTTTATGATTTTTCACGTTTCACGCCTATTATTTAAGCAATGTTTCACAACTTTGATTAGCTCCAGTAAATAATTAAAACCTAGATAATAAGAACCGAGCGAGTGTCTACGAGCGATTGAGCATCATCAAAATTTCGCCCTCGCCTTTTCTCTGATTACAAGCTCCCTTTCGATTTTAAACGGTAGGTACAGAGCATCCCGAATGGGTGCGAACTTTGGAGCTTTTGCTTTTCAAAAAGTATGAGCGAAGCGAATACATTATCAAT
>NZ_VPEP01000046.1:0-6370 GCF_013417035.1 Acinetobacter sp. YH16053 | reverse complement strand
CATTCACGTAGAGAGAGAAGAACGATGCAAATTATTTTGCACCGCCTACACTAAAAGGTAGTAAGTCTATAACTATTTAGCAGATGCTTCTTTTACTTGAGCATCAAATCTTTTAAGTGCATTAAAAGCCTTACTATCTACAGTACCATCTACAATGGCTACTTCATGTGCGCCTTTGCTAGTTGATACTTTCATCCATGTTCTTTTTGATTGCAGAATTTTAGTTAAAATGCTGTAACTTACAACCATTGTAGCTTGTGAATAGTTAGCCCCTACAGCTTGATCAAAACTAGTAGCATGATCATTCTTTATATTAATAATTTCCCCATCAATATTAAAAGATACTGAGTGAATATTTGCTATTTCATTGAATAGTTGAATAGTAATACCAACATTATCAGGATGATTATCTAACCATGATGCACCAACCATTGGGCACACCATGCTTTTACATGCTGCACCATGCGGAGCAATTGCTACACTTTTCACACCATCAAAATTACTTACTGCTGTCTGTGGATTTAATCCTGATGTTGTTGCACAACCTATAGCAAAAAGACTTGCTAACCCGATGATTAATATTTTTTTCATAAAAATCTCTTAATTATTCAAAAGTAAACTGAATATAGCATTATAAGTATTTAAGACTGATAAAAGCTATCATTAGACTATACTGAAATAATAATCAAATTAAATGAGAATATATCTATCATTAGAGTTGTATTGATAATTAAATGATAGTATTATCATAAGACTTAAAGATATAATGTTATATGATAATGACAGTAAGAATATATGTAAGAGCTAGTACAAAAGACCAAGATGCAGAGAGAGCATTAGATAGCTTAAAAGAGTTTGCTAGTACCATAAACGGCGTTACTGTTGAATATGTAGAGAATGAATCAGGTACAAAGCTAGATAGACCTGTATTAAATAAATTATTAGCAGATGCAGAGAACGGAGATACATTGCTTGTTGAGAGTGTAGACCGCTTATCACGTTTAAAACAAAATGAGTTTGAAGTATTGAAAGGACGTATAAAAGAGAAAGGATTGAAGCTAGTTGTTGCTGATCTGCCAACTACTCATGTACTGCTGAATACAGATGATACCATTACAAGCTCTATCCTGAATTTAGTTAATAACCTGTTAATTGATTTGTTAGCTACTATGGCTCGATTAGACAATGAAAAGCGTATAGAACGAATTAAACAAGGTTTAGAGAGAAGCGGATACAAGCCTACAGGTAAGAAAGCAGATACAGCTAAACATGATCGTATTAGAGAGTTAAGTAATAAAGGCTTAACAAAAGAAGAAATAGCTAAAGCTGTAGGTTGTGGCGTTGCTACTGTATATAGAGTTTTAAAGGAGTAATGTATGGATGTATGTAGTTGGGATTGGTCAATTATTGCTACCTATCAAGATGTGATGGGAACTTATTTAGGAGTAGCAGCAACCATAGCATCACCAATAATAGTTGCTATTTATATTTACAAAAAATGGCATGATCAGAAAGGAAAGGAAGTTATAGCTAATGAAACAAAAGAAATTTTAAAAATAGTAGAAGATTTAAAAAATGACTATATGTATAGATATGGAAAAATAGATAGTTCAATTAACTATAAAGACCTTTTTAATAGAGATGATTTAGCTACTCATCGAATTAATAGCTTTAGGAATGATAGAAAGTATAGAGATAGAGTAAGTTTACTATTAGAAATAATTGAAGATAAAGAGATACAAGAAGTTCAACTTAATATAAAAGAATATACATTTCAATATACTAAACAAGAAATGAGTACTGATAATCAAGAAAATTTAGAAATTTTAGAAAATAAATTAAATTTTTTAATTGATAGTTTAAATAATCTAAATCGAATCCTTATAGAGTATATGATGTATAAAAAGGAAATTGTTTTTAAATCTAAAAGCGTGTAGGCGCACCGCACCTCATACGTGAGAGAGGGGAAAAGAGATATACTCTATCCCCTAGATTGTACGGAGTTGATAGATAATAAATGCTACAGCTACAGAGCATAATAAAAGTGTCATAGCTCTATCTCCTTAAACTGTTCTAATAGCTTTACATCATCCACAAGTGGCATGTATAGCTTTACATTACTTAAATCAATACCATCTAAAGCAGGGAGAGCATCAAGAATGTTTGATGTGATCTTGTCTAGCTTTTCTTTATTCTTCACTACTTTGTAGCCTTGTTCTGTATCTGCTTTTACTTTATTTGTTAGATATTGCCATACTACTAAATTAGAAATGAGTTGATTGTATGTGCTGTTAATTAAATGTTGATTATAGTCGATCATTGTTAGCCTGTTGTTGTTCCAAATGTTTTCTTATATTGTACTTGTTGCTTGTCATCCTGTTTAGCTAGGTATGAAGCTCGATACATACAATCTTTAAATTGTTCTGCATTTTTTAAATTGTGTCCTACTTTACTTCCACCTGAATCAGATAAATATTCTTCCTTTCGTTCATGGAAGTTAAAAGAAACTTTCTTATATTCCTGTTCAATATTTATGGTTACACCATTTAAGTTGAATAGTACCTTTCTTAAAAGGTTAAAGACTGTTAAAGGATTATGTTTATTCTGATCTACTACTAACATCATTTCTAAATGCAATCCTTTGTATTCTGCATATTCAAAGCTATATATAAAGCTGTACCCATCTTTAAATAAGCTCTTAATCTTTCTAGTTAATTTGTTAATATCGAATGAATGGTTATTATCTAGTCCTATTGTATATCTTAAAGCTATAGGTCGATCTATCGTATCCCTAGCATGAGCTAGAGCTAGATAAATCTCTTTCATGTTAGATTGTTTTAATTTATATGCTGTATTGATTGGATAGCCTAAATACTTACTTGTTTTTAAAAGTTTACTCATTAATTAGTTAAAGGGAATATAAGTCTTATTTTGTATTGTTATTAGATAAATAGAGAAGATATAAGCTAATAGTTAATATGATATTTACTATATAAAGATTGATATATTTATATGTTATACATAGCTATAGATGTAGTAGAGATATATGTATGTTAGATAGTATCTATTACTCTGTTTATCCGAATTGTTTTTGATGTGGCTGAAAGCCTTATGCTGTAAGGGATATAGGCATATTTTGATAGATTTTAGATGGTTTATAAATTATTGATTTATAAAGAAATATAAAAATACCGTTGTCGCTATTGAAACAGTATTAAATAAAATCAATGACTTATAAAATTGATGTACCTGAAGGCTAGTGTTTTATTGTTCTTTTAGTAATGAGAGAGATACTAACACATCATGACAAATTTGTCAAGATTCAATACCTTACAATCAAAATAGACCTGTTTTTATGGTTGTTTGAATACATACACCTACTGAGCCGAAAAGTCGGTTGAGTGGAAATAGTATTAATTCCTAGCACTGAGAGCAGAATTGCGCTGAGCTAATTAGTACAATGTTCTATATGTTGTTTGATGATTGGTATAAAGATTTATATACGTTTCCACCATTGGTGGGAGCGTTATTCATATTCAGTATCCATTTTTGGATGATGTATTTTATTAGATACTAGATATTGTGGTTGTCAGATAATCCTAACACTAGATAGAGATATAAATATAATTCTTTATGCTCACCATTGCTCATAGGAGAGCGTTTAGACACCTTGCCTATGCACTTGCACCACTTAACCTTAAACGAGCTGTAAGAGCAAATGAGAGCTATTTAGAGCTATAGAGATATTTGATTAGTAATTGCTTAGTTAATTCATTGTCCTGCAATGGAGGATATTAAAATCTGTCAGCGTAGACCAGGTATTGATTTAAGTACCTTGTCAAAGAGGGAGGGGATAAAGCTAATCTGCTCCCACCCCTAAATCCTGTCCTTAGTTTGAGGATAGGTACTCCGTATTAAGCAGGGGTTTTTCTTTTAAAGCTCCGCTTCCTTTCCATTGAGAAGCAGATAGACATTACATAACTAATTTTAATGAAAGGCTTGTTCTACTGATCTAGTTGTATTCAGAAATAAACAAAAATTTGTATGGTTAATAATATTTATAAAACTAGATATTTGTATGCACACTAATGCTCTATTGCTTGAATAGATTTAAAAACAAATGATGTAACTTGTATTCTCTTTTCTCTTTTCTAATTTCTGTTTTCTCCACGCCCTCTGTTCTTCTCAATACCTTATCAAACTTCATGCAGTCGGTTGGATTCTGATAACTCTGTACGCTCCCAAATTTTTGGGAACGTATCAAATACCTGTCACGGCGTACACAGCTATCAGATTGGTAGAGATAGGATTTAAATATAGTCCTAGATGCTCACAGAATCGCTCAGATTGAACGAAATACACCTTACCTATATCTATGTACCACTATACTTTTTAGAAGCACCTTAGAGCGCAAATGAGAAGCCATGAGCAAGTGTAAATTTCTATTCCCTGTCCAACCTGCATTGCAGGATAGGTAAATATATCTGAATCCATGCACTCAATTTGCTATGCAGATAATCAAAATTAAAATCAAAATTTTTGAAAGGAAGATGGGCTTTTCTGAAATAAAAAAAGCTTTAAAATGCTTTACTGTTTGCTGTATGCCTTGCCCTATAAGGCTTTCAGAGGGTATGTGTGATACTTTTTACCGTAATGTGTGATACTTTTTACCTGTTGATAAGTGGTTTAATGTGATATTAATTACCGTATTGATGATATTGATATTATATTAGAACAGTGATAAAAGATTACTAATATAACAAAATAACAAATTCACTACCAAAGTGTTGAGAGGGGAAATGAGTAAGGATTCAAGGCTTGTGGTTAAAGATAATAGTTTGATTGATGCCAGTTTCAATCTGTCATTGGTTGAGCAAAGATTGATGTTATTAGCCATAGTTGAAGCTAGAGAGCTAGATAAACTAACACCTGAAACACCAATTGAAGTTAAGGCTACAGCTTACAGAGATCAATACAAGACTGATGAGAGTAACGCCTACTCACAGTTAGCAGATGCTACAAAACAATTGTTTAATAGACAGTTCAGCTATATTGATAGGTATGCTGATACGGATGCTGTAACCGTTTCTCGTTGGGTTAATGAAGTAACTTATGTAAATGATAAGGGTATGGTTGTAATGTACCTGAATCGAAATGTAATAAGCATGATAAGCAGACTTGAAGCTAACTTTACTCAATACCTGTTAGAGCAAGTAAGTGAGTTTAAAAGTAAGTACAGTATTAGATTGTATGAGTTACTGATTAAGTATAGAGATATTGGAACAAGTAAGAAGTTTGAAATAGCAGAGCTTAGAAGTAAGCTAGGCTTAGAAGATAATGAGTACAAGCTAAATGCTGTATTTAAAAGGGATGTATTAGATAAGGCAGTTAAAGAGATCAATGATAAAGCTGATATACAGATTAAGTATGAACAGTTTAAAGAGGGGAGAAAGGTATCTCATATCCTGTTTAAGTTTATTAAGAAGAAAGAGAAGAAGCAGAAAGAGAGTAAAGATAAGAATACTGTAGATATGTTTACAGGACTAAGTATTAAACAATGCCTTATGTTTGGTGATAAGTTAAGTAGAGATATAGCTTTCCAAAACCATTACAAGGCTAATGTTGGAGAGAGTATAGAAGATTATGCAGAACGAATAGCTACAATGCTATCAGATGCTTTCTATATTAAGGAATGGATGACATACCTAGAAAGTGTGGGATATGTACCTAGCAACAAATAAGGGAGCTATATAAGCCCCCTTTTTTATTGTCTGTTATTTAAGACGTTCAGATAGTTGTTCTTCCATAGCCTTAAGTTTAGCTTTGTATTCTTTAATAGAGCTGATTAGTTTGTCATTGCTCAAGTCTTTATAGTCATCCTTGCTAACTGTATTTGAATCAGTACCACGTTTAACTACAGCTTTACGAGGTTTACGTTTAGCAGGGTATGTATATTCTTCTACAGCTTTCTTTTTAGCACCTGTTAAACCTAATAGCTCTACTGTACGAGTACGTGATACCAATGTACAAGGTTTATTATCTTTACCTGTAAATAGAGTTGCTATCTGTTCAGGAGCTGCATCCTTTACTAATTCTAATACTACAGCTTTAGATAGGTTGCCACGAGGTTTAGTTGTAATTGCCATATTCAATACCAACATTTACTTGTTTATTGCTTATAAGCCTATCAGATTGAACGCTGTACGTGAATAGAAATAAATTAGCAAGGCAATTATGCTCACTCATTCACGTAGAGAGAGAAGAACGATGCAAATTATTTTGCACCGCCTACACTAAAAGGTAGTAAGTCTATAACTATTTAGCAGATGCTTCTTTTACTTGAGCATCAAATCTTTTAAGTGCATTAAAA
>NZ_VPEP01000045.1:0-6662 GCF_013417035.1 Acinetobacter sp. YH16053 | reverse complement strand
CGCAGCGGTCGGACTGAACGGGGGGTTCGTGCATACAGTCCAGCTTGGAGCGAACTGCCTACCCGGAACTGAGTGTCAGGCGTGGAATGAGATAAACGCGGCCATAACAGCGGAATGACACCGGTAAACCGAAAGGCAGGAACAGGAGAGCGCACGAGGGAGCCACCAGGGGGAAACGCCTGGTATCTTTAAGTCCTGTCGGGTTTCGCCACCACTGATTTGAGCGTCAGATTCTGTGATGCTTGTCAGGGGGGCGGAGCCTATGGAAAACCGGCAACGCCGCGGCCTTTTCTTTTGCCTCTCGATCCTCTCTCATTGCCTGTGCCTTAATGTCTCCGTTCCCTCCGCTCGCCGCAGCCGAACGACCGAGCGTAGCGAGTCAGTGAGCGAGGAAGCGGAATATCCCCGGACTTATCTTCGGCACCGTACGCGCCAGTGCTGCATTTTTTAATACGATGCAGGATAGGGCTAACGCCGCAAAGTGACGTCACCTGACGTTCCTGGATTACAAAGGTTAAAGCAGCGGACAGGAAATGTTTTGTGCCCACAGCTATGCTGGCTTATTCACAAAACAGCGGGACAAGATGTGTTTTTGGAGTACCGCCGGCCCGCTAAAGACTCCTGGTTAGCTCCCGCATGTTTGCTATCTTTTTGCTACCATTTTGCTACTTTTTTGCTATCTCCAGAGTCTTCTGGTCTTTCGGTTGCTATCCTTTTGCTACTTTTTTGCTATCAAAATGCTACCTCTCCCTTCTTGCAATAAATGACCAAGGCACGTTAGCGATGTATACATCGCCGCGCCGCAAGGGTGCCCCTTCCGAATCCCGTTCATCACTGCGTGCTGATTCATCCACGTTAAATCCGACCCCCTTAGCAATAAATCCAGCCATGCCTGACGGCCTGGCCAACGCCTCACGGCCGCACAGTAAACTGCACACCCGTGAGGCGTTATTCGTGAGGTTCAGTGGTGCTTTTGGGCGTCCAGCCGGATTTTAGCCGCTAAAATCCCGGCCATGCATGTGTGTGCATAGCCATGCAGACGCGCCAGAATCATCAGGCGCGTTTTTTCACGATATAGGCACAGGGAAGTGTCGGAAACAGGCAGGAAGACCCAGAAACGCCCTGAGAGCCTCTCAGGCGGTGCACGCAACGGATGTTATGGTAAATCTGCCTCACAGACTGGTACAAAAAAAGCCCCGCAGGGCTTTTTTGCTATGAGTTAGCCATATTTTCTTGCGAATTTTTCATCGGAATCGCATAGATAAATAATAAACTCAATAAACGCGATGATCGCGGGTATGAATGTCCAGCAAAAAATTAGATACAGGAATCCCTGTCCTATTTTACCTAAGTAAAATTTATGTACGCCAAATCCACCAAGGAAGAATGCTAAGAAAGATGATGGCGGTGGAGGTCAATTTTGAGCAGGGTGCGATTGGCCCGATGCACAATCACCCGCATGAACAGCTTACCTATGTGCTCTCCGGGGAGTTCGAGTTTACGATAGGTGAAGAAAAGCAGATCGTGACGGCGGGCGATACGCTCTATAAAGCGCCGCACGTGATGCACGGCTGCATTTGCCTGAAGCCCGGCACCCTTCTGGATACCTTTACGCCGGTGCGCGACGATTTCCTGAAATAAAAAAAGGCGCTGAATCAGCGCCTTTTTAATATCGTCGTTACTCTGTTGCTGGCGTTACGGCCGTTATCGGCTCTGGCAACGGATTACGCGAGAGCATTGCCTCACGCAGCAGCACGCTGCCGCAGGCAAACAGGCCGCCCAGAATCCCTGCCAGCAGCACAATCAGGGCTTTGCCCGGACCGTCTTTTTTCACCGGCAGTGACGGTGAAAGCTGATACCTGAAGGGTTCAAGCTTCACGTCTTCCACGGACAGTTTTTGCAACTGAGTCAGATAGTATTCACGGTTCTGGAAATCCGCATTCAGCTCGGCCACGTCCTTCAGATTCTTTTCAATCTGCAGCTTTTGCGCAATACCGTCAGCACCCAGCGCCACGGAGTAGTCAGGATCGTCTTTTACCGCCTGTCCGTTGCTGTAAACCGGCTTCTTAATGCCTGCCGCGTTCGCCACTTCCAGCGAATAGTTGAGGCGCTGCAGGTTGGTGTTGTGGATATTGGTCAGACGCACGCGATCCAGCTCCAGCTGCTGCTGAACGACTTTCGTTTTCAGCGTGATCTGGTTACGGATATTTTCCATCGTCTCCTGCTCAACAATGCGGGAGATATAGTTGATGTAACCTTCCAGAACCGTCTGCGCGTCTCCCGCCGTCGGGGCGGTAAAGCTCAGCGTCCATGAGGTATACGGCGCTTTGTCTGCGTCTTTAACCTGCGTGTTATCTGTCGCTTTCATTTTCTCAGCAATATTCACCACCGCGCGATGCAGCTCCAGCGGGTCTACCTCGGTGCCTTCCAGCTGAGACATCACGTACGGGGAGGTTTTCATGTACTCTTCGAGCAGCGACTGCGACTGAAACTTTTTGATGAACAGGTTAAACACGTCTCCACGGCTCACCTTCGCGTCGACGTCCAGCACCTGCAGCGTCACCATCATCTGGCGCAGCGTGTTCCACTGCGTCTGCTCGGCCGGCGTGATCACGGCTTTACTGGTCCATTTTTGCGGGATTAAAAACGCAATGGCCAACCCTACTACGGCGAACGCCAGGACGATCGTCACAATACGTTTTTTGGCTGCCAGAAGTACGTCTAACAACCCCAGGAGATCTATCTCTTTGGTGCTTACCGCCGGAGTGGCATAACGGGGAAAATCGAGGTCCGTGTTTTTCTTGAAATCCATCGCTGACATAACCGTTCTTCTTTTTGGAGCGCAGTAAATTTCTGCCTGATTGGTTGCAGTGGTCGGATGATACAAGAAAGTAAGAATAATCTGAACGCCAGATTGATCTATCTGTAGACCGACTATCAGATTTAGGGAAGGTGCGAACAAGTCCCTGATATGAGATCATGTTTGTCATCTGGAGCCATGGAACAGGGTTCATCATGAGTCATCAACTTACCTTCGCCGACAGTGAATTCAGCAGTAAGCGCCGTCAGACCAGAAAAGAGATTTTCTTGTCCCGCATGGAGCAGATTCTGCCATGGCAAAACATGGTGGAAGTCATCGAGCCGTTTTACCCCAAGGCTGGTAATGGCCGGCGACCTTATCCGCTGGAAACCATGCTACGCATTCACTGCATGCAGCATTGGTACAACCTGAGCGATGGCGCGATCGAAGATGCTCTGTACGAAATCGCCTCCATGCGTCTGTTTGCCCGGTTACATGAAAGCCAGCATCCGGGCCAAGGTGGAGCACCCATTTCGCATCATCAAGCGACAGTTCGGCTTCGTGAAAGCCAGATACAAGGGGTTGCTGAAAAACGATAACCAACTGGCGATGTTATTCACGCTGGCCAACCTGTTTCGGGCGGACCAAATGATACGTCAGTGGGAGAGATCTCACTAAAAACTGGGAATAACGCCTTAAATGGCGAAGAAACGGTCTAAATAGGCTGATTCAAGGCATTTACGGGAGAAAAAATCGGCTCAAACATGAAGAAATGAAATGACTGAGTTAGCCGAGAAGAATTTCCCCGCTTATTCGCACCTTCCCTAACTTTGCAACAGTGTCTTATATTTTGTATAACTTAGTAAACATATTTAACCTGACAGACACCTAATAAAAATAAGTAACTGCCAGGTTAAGTTTTAGCTAGTTCAATTATATGGAAATCATTTTATAAATCTTGGTCGAAATCATAAACTTTACCATTTTTCACCAATCGCTGTTTTTCAATAAATTTATCGTTTAGTAGGGAACAACCTTTTTTAATCTTACTTTCAATAAAGGATAACTCTAAACTAGTATCTACGAAACATTCGGATGTTATTTTTTTATCTTTATTAATTGAAAGTTTTTGTATTAGCTCAGGATGTTGTTTGTGGTATAAATCATTAAACCAAAAAAAATGAGCAATGTTATAGTTGCCTTTTGTATTACCGCCATACAACGATTTACCATCATCATAAATAGCAGTTCCATGGTCTGAAATAAAAGATAAATATGCAAGTCCATCTGTATTTTTTAACACATTAATGAAATCGCTTATCTGTTTATCAACAGAAAATAATTCTGAATTAGCATAGCTATTTTCTAATTTATCCTTATCTTTTAAAGATGGAGTTGAATATGTTTTTTCATTAAAAGATGGTTTGAAAACATCATAATTTGATGGATACCTTGTATGATACAGATAATGACTCCCGATAGTTTTATAAACTATGAGCTTTTTCTTGCTTTTATTATTTAATATTTTCTCTAATGTATTCACGTTGACATCAGATACAACATAATGATCAGCTTCATTTGCAATTAAATTTATTTCATTATCTCCTATGTGACTTTTACTCAGATAAGAAACATACCAAGTTTCATATCCAGCCTCTTTATAAGCACTAATTATTGATGTTTCATTAAAAAGACCATTATCATACACACCTTTTCTAGAAAGGATCATTGGTGTGGAAACTAAAGTATATGCTCCTTGAGATATTGTGTTTTTAAAAGAAACTAAATTTTCTTTATCTAAATTTGGGGTTGTGTTTTTAGGGTAACCATTAAAATGTAAATAATCTCCTCTATTAGTTTCGCCTAAAAAAAGAACCACTGTTTGCTTATCATTTATTGTAGATTTAGAATCCCACTTGAAGTTTTTTTTATCTTTTATAATTTGTGCGTTTTTCTTAAGTTCAGATAAACCTTTATTAATTTCTTTCAAAGCTAATCCTAATGGCTTAAAGGCGATTAACAAAGAAACAAACAGAATAATGAAAATATAAAAATGCCTTAACTGAAATTTAGAGTCTCTTTTTCCAATAAGAATAAATAAGAAGTTACATGCTATGATTAGTAGCCCTATGATTTCTTTTGTTGAAAAGAAAAAATTACTATTAATCTCATCTGGGTTAGTATCAAGAATAATATTAATGATTTCATTTGGCACCTGATGAAAATACCAGGAGGTCATTCGATATGTCATTAAATCAACAAATAGAAGTGAAATAATAAAACTTGATATTGATAAAGAAATAATTGAATTAATTTTTGAAGTGTAACCATAGAAAAAAATAACACCAAGTATGATAAGCGTTAAGGAGTAATAAATATTACTAGCGATTATTCTATGGGAAGTATTAATTATAAAAATTAGATTAATAATACATAAAGCTATGTATATGTTTTTTTGATGGTTTTTTGAAATTTTATTGATGATGTTCATTATTTGATAACATAGATATAAGTAAGTAAGTAAGTAAGTAAGTTTAAAAAAAAAATCATAGGAAATCATTATTTAATTAAAAAGCCGCTCTCGGTAATGCTGCCAACTTACTGATTTAGTGTATGATGGTGATTTTTAGGTGCTTGCATGGCTTCCATTTCCATCAGATGTCCTTCCTGCTCCGCTACTGAAGGCGTGGTGCGTAACGGCAAAAGCACTGCCGGACATCAGCGCTATCTCTGCTCTCATTGCTGTAAAACATGGCAACTACAGTTCACTTACACCGCCTCTCAGCCCGGTACGCACCAGAAAATCATTGATATGGCCATGAATGGCGTCGGATGTCGCGCCAGTGCACGCATTATGGGCGTTGGCCTCAACACGGTTTTACGTCACTTAAAAAACTCAGGCCGCAGTCGGTAACCTCGCGTATACAACCGGGCAGTGATGTGATTGTCTGCGCTGAAATGGACGAACATTGGGGCTACGTCGGTGCTAAATCACGTCAGCGCTGGCTGTTTTACGCGTATGACAGGATACGGAGGACGGTTGTGGCGCACGTCTTCGGTGAACGCACTCTGGCCACACTGGAGCGTCTTCTGAGCCTGCTGTCGGCCTTTGAGGTCGTGGTATGGATGACGGATGGTTGGCCGCTGTATGAATCACGCCTGAAGGGAAAGCTGCACGTTATCAGCAAGCGTTACACTCAGCGCATTGAGCGACATAATCTGAATCTGAGACAACATCTGGCAAGGCTGGGACGGAAGTCACTGTCGTTCTCAAAATCGGTGGAGCTGCATGACAAGGTCATCGGGCATTATCTGAACATAAAACACTATCAGTAAGTTGGAGTCATTACCAAGAACCGATACGCCCCTCGCGCACTTCTGCTATTGAAAAAGCCATATTTAAGCTCACTTTTTTTACTCTGAATATAACCTGTTAGAGAGGATTTTCTTGAGATCGTCCGTCTGTCGTCGTAGTCTCTTATCCAGAAACGAAAAAACCACCTGGGGAGGTGGTTTTTCGAAGGTTCAGTAAGTTGGGGAACTTCTGAACCGTGGTAACAGGGTGTACAAGACCGCTGCCACCAAATTCGTCCTTCCAGTTTAGCCGTAGTTTGGCTCTAACTTCAAGAACTCTGCATCAGTAATCTCTTGTACACCCTCTACCAGTGGCTGCTGCCAGTGGCGCTTTGTCGTGTCTTTCCGGCTTGGACTCAAGTCGATAGTTACCGGAGAAGACGCAGCGGTCGGACTGAACGGGGGGTTCGTGCATACAGTCCAGCTTGGAGCGAACTGCCTACCCGGAACTGAGTGTCAGGCGTGGAATGAGATAAACGCGGCCATAACAGCGGAATGACACCGGTAA
>NZ_VPEP01000044.1:0-6676 GCF_013417035.1 Acinetobacter sp. YH16053 | reverse complement strand
TCACCTCGTTTAGTTGTTTTGCCGCAACCGAGGGAGTCATATCTCACTTTCGTAGAGTTCACGTTGTTTGTCGAGTAGAACATGGGTAGGCAAATACCCAAGTCATTATCACAATACGTCGTTCTTTATACTAAAGAATGGAAAAAACTCATCTTAACGAGGACTCCCGCTAATTTTTCTAAATTAGTTAAATATTCAATTAGTTAGAATTGAAACTATGAAAAAAATCATGCAGTACACAAGACTATGCTGCCGTATTTTCTTTTCTTTCATTAACGTTTGCTTAGTCCTGACTTAGATCGGGAGACCAATCCCGACCTATCAGAACAAACAATGGCGACCAAACCATTTTTAGCTATGTTTCGCTTTTTTAGATAACAACATAAAACCGACTCGGATTTTCGACAACACTACTCCCTTTACCACCCTTAGCAGCCACGCCACTGGTGAGTTCGCAATGTTTAATACAGCATCGACTTCGTTATTTTCATAACTTATACGACCTACTCATCCTCTCTCCCTCTCCATGCCTTGCCGTGACAACTCAATGTCTAAGCATGGAGATTCCCAAGTTATTTCTAACGATCTTAGCAATTGAACGCCAATGCTCTTTTGTCTGTCAGTGCTTCCATTTTCCCCACCACGCGGTTCCTTAGATTTGGTGGATATGACTTTGAGACAAAATCTGAGCGTATGGCTCTTAATCTACACGTGTCTCCGGTTTATGCTTCCGGATGTATACTGTTTAAGCTATCCGTTGACCCACTTTGCTTGAGATGATCTCACTCAGTGGTGCCGCTGCTTCCAGATTTCTCCTCAGCTAGCCTGTAACATTGCTGTTACCTCAAACGCCATCAGTTGTGCCAATGAGCTGCGCTTCCCTCTTAGAGTGCATTTGCCGCAACACATTGCCGTTATTAGTGACCCTTAACATCCTGTCAGGGTCTCACGGTAATCGTTAAAACAGGGTTTCAATACAAAAAAAATTGTATCTAGTCAGGCTATATCTAACCTCACGACCACTTCACAATCATTCGATTGTTTATAGGCTCCCGTGTCCTTGTCGCCCAACCCCGTTTACAACGGATTGGATCGAAAAGGAGTATTACAACTCCCTAGCGCCCATCAGATCGTACCGAACGGGATTTCTCCAGTAGTACGCTCAATCGGTCAACTCAAAATGGCTAGTTCTGAATTGTGCGCTATCTAAAAAAACATGGCTTTAAGCAGGCTGTTGCCTGCTCAAAATCGCTAAAACGAAAATGGTCAGGCAGTTGGTCAGACTGCTTTAAGTCAATGAATATTGCGACTATAAACCAAGCAAAAACAGATGTAAATTCCGTCACCTAGGAACCACTTGATTGCACGATGACAAATTGTGTCAATTAAGTCCGACCAATGCCTTTGGCATTGGTAAAAAATCAAAATCGTTGAAAGCATTATAAAATATAGCTTTTAGTTAGAATAAATATTGCTTGATTACATAGGACTTTTTAGAATATTGTTTGATGACAATTGAACAAATATTGCTTGGTAACAATAAAATGATTCATTACAGCCCGAACAGTCGTTATACAGCGCAAAAAATTGTAGATAAAGTTGCAAACGGTGCGTATTTCTATAGTCACTTTACTATTGAATCTGATAACACGATGTTTGCAGATAAAATCCAAAAACTCATAAAAAAACTCAGCCAAAAATATTCTTTAGATTTAAGCCCACGACAAAGGACTTATCGTTTAAATAAAAAAAATGAGCCTATTGCGGATTTAATTATTCAAAAGCGTTATGACCAAGATATATGGGAATTTTGGCTGTTTGTGACAACTCCAAAAAGCAATGAATACAACACTCTTAAAAGCGAGGGGCAATTAAAGAAAATAGTCAAACAGCGAATATCAGAAGTTGAAACAACGTGGAATCGAGAAGAAGAACAAGAACAAATTTCATTGATTCAGACATATTTTAATGACCATGAAAAATTCAAATTTGTTTTACAAAAGCCCTTTTTAAAAGTTGCGTTTGGAAATGGGAAAAATGTTGAACTGGTGCGCCTTTCACACTCAAAAAAGAAATCAAAGAATTATCCTGATACGGAGAAAAGTGCAAAAAACTATACATGGACTTGGCGATTTGATGAGCCTAGCGTGCAGCTGATTAAAAAAAGCTATGTTGAAATTATAAATACACTTATTTCAAATAATGACAAAAGCGTTGGCATGTCTAAGTTGCAGTCATTTTATGATGATCTGAAATTTTACGGAGTCTTCAAAGGGAATCGGCACCAGATCGGACGATTGTTTGTTGATGCGGTCAGTTATCACTTCAAAAAAACAGGGAAAAACTTTAGAAAAATGGACTACTACATTCCTTTAGAGCTGAATTACCTGCCCCGAATTAAGAATTATGCAGATGATTTTATTCAGTATGTTTTCTTAAGAAGGATTTATGAGAGTGTTCAAATCAATTTGAATAAAGACGATGTAAATCAAGACACTTACACCGAACTATTTAACAAATATTTGGTTTAATAACAGGACTTAATAGGCAACGCCTCGCGCACCCGCTGGCGGCGCTTGCGCATGGTCGAACCACTGGCCTCTGACGGCCAGACATAGCCGCACAAGGTATCTATGGAAGCCTTGCCGGTTTTGCCGGGGTCGATCCAGCCACACAGCCGCTGGTGCAGCAGGCGGGCGGTTTCGCTGTCCAGCGCCCGCACCTCCACCTTGACGCAGTCATACGCCACCGGACCGAGAGGGCGGTGAATGGTCGCGGTGCGCGCAACAAAGGGCGCGCCCCGCGACCACCGGTCGGGGCTGACTGACGAGTCGCCGGGCGTCGCCACGGAGCACCTCATCGGGAACTTCGGGATCGGGTTACGACGGCACGCTCATGTCCTCGTCTGTTGTTCCTGCGTCACGATTACGATTCGTTGGACAATGGCGGTCGCAAGGCAGAGGCCGATGATCGCGAGGCCGCTACTTAGCACATAGGGTGATACACCGTGAAGGGCCGACGCGAAGCCCAGGCCCACGTAGACCGTGACACCTGCGGATCCACCGAGCTGGTCTGCGGCTCGCTGTACGCCGGATGCGACTCCGGCATCATCGTCGGTGACCTCGGTCACGGCCGCGTACTGCAATCCAACGAGGCCGAAACCCATTCCTGCGGCGATGAAGAGCATCGCGGGGGTTAGTAGCCAAGCGGGGGCTTCGAGCTGCGCGGCTGCCGCGATCACGATCATGCCTGCCCCTGCGGAACTCAGTCCCACGACGATGCAAGCACGCGCTCCCCAGCGCCCCAAGAGGCGAGGTACGACGGTCACGGCGACGACTAGTGCCACCGCAAGTGGCAGGAGCAGCAATCCGGATTCCAGCGGAGAGAGACCGAGTCCATCCTGTAGATAGAACGTGAACAGCAGAAAGGACGTTGAGAGCGCCGCGCTCAACAGTGCAGTCGCAAGATTTGCTCGCACTCGTGTCCGGTTGCGGAAGAAGGTCAGCGGAACCAGTGGGTTTGCGGCTCGGCGTTCCACCTTGACGAACAATGCAGCGGCGGCTGCCGCTCCCACCAGGGCAGCGATTGATGACCAGGGCACATCCCCATTGCTGTCCCCGGCCTCCACCACTCCGAAAGCGAACAGCAGCGGTGCGCTCGTCAGCAGAATCGATCCGAGAATATCCAACGGTGCGCGCTCCTGTGATCGGTCTCGAGGTAGCAGGGCGACAGAAGCGATCAGCACGAACAGGACGAACGGAACGGCGATGAGGAAGATCCATCGCCAACCGAGATACTCGGTGATGATTCCCGAGAGCACGAACCCCAGCACAAGACCGCAGCTCGCAACCGCAGCCCAGACGCTCAGGGCGCGGGTGCGCGCCCGCCCTTCGGGAAACAACAGGACGATGGTCGCCATCGCAGCGGGCAGGGCGAGGGCTTCCCCTACACCCTGCAACAACCTTGCACCGACGAGTAGCGGAAAGGTCTCCGCGAGGCCCGCCATCAGCGAGGCCGCTCCGAAGATCGCGGTTCCGATGAGCAGAAGGCGGCGGCGGCCGAAGACGTCTCCCAGACGTCCACCAAGCATCAACAGACCACCGCCTGTGATGGTGTAACCAACGACGACCCATGTCAGGCCGCGCGCATCAACGCCCAGATCGTTGCCGATAGAGGGCAGCGCCACGTTGACCACGGTGACGTCGACGGCGATGAGGAATTGCAGGATGGACAGACAAACAAGGACTGCCCAGGAACGAGCGACCGATACTTGCGCAGGCCGCGATGAAGAGGTGCTAAAAGACACAGAGAACTCCGTTGCTCGAATGAAGATCGTGCATGAGTATCATACGGATGCTCGGGTCGAAAGGGAATCCCCAGGCGAGTAACCTGTTTGCGGTGATCCATTAGCTGCAGGAGCAGAAGAGCATACATCTGGAAGCAAAGCCAGGAAAGCGGCCTATGGAGCTGTGCGGCAGCGCTCAGTAGGCAATTTTTCAAAATATTGTTAAGCCTTTTCTGAGCATGGTATTTTTCATGGTATTACCAATTAGCAGGAAAATAAGCCATTGAATATAAAAGATAAAAATGTCTTGTTTACAATAGAGTGGGGGGGGTCAGCCTGCCGCCTTGGGCCGGGTGATGTCGTACTTGCCCGCCGCGAACTCGGTTACCGTCCAGCCCAGCGCGACCACTTAATATGAATATTGCAACCTTAAAAACTGCTGAAATATTTAAAAAACTCCCTCATTTATTTAAGTCTAAGTTTATATTTTTTTTCCTAGGCTTTTGGTTGATGCTAACAGCATTTCACTATGTCGATATTGTACCTAGTGATGATTATTTAATAATCTCAAAAGCCTTGGGAATACTTGCTTTGATCACCTATTTTTTTGAAAGAAAATAGGTATTACCCTTTGAAATCAGTATGTTTACGCAATGCTGTAAATATCCGTTTTGCAGTTTCTTCACGTACTGATTTTGGGTCTCTCAAAATACCGGCAATAAACAGAGTAAAAGCATCGTATGTCGGGAATGTAGAAAGGTCAGATATGTCACTTACACGACTTAAAATAGCACTATATTTGCTGATTTGAGCATCTGTTAAATCGCAGAACATATCTATTGTGTTCGGGTCCCGAGCTTGTGTCGTTAGAGTTTTAGGTTTTGGTTTCTCTTTTACAGTGAACTTAAAGCCGACTACAGAACGCCCCTGCTTTATATTCTCATAGCTGAGGTTAATATCCGTATTTTGATTAATTTCATCTAATGAGGGTTTAATTACCCTTTTTTTTAAATTACTTAAATCTTGATACGACTCAGGTAAGCCAAGCTGTTCAAAAAGATCATTAAGGCTGATTTGAAAACCGCCCATCACCTGATGTTTCTTAGCTAAGTGATAGATGTCTAGTGAGTAGTCTTTCCGGAGCCGTAATACAACCTCTTTTTTATATTTTGTATAAGGATTTAAAGCATCAAACTCCCTAAGAAGAAGAAGGACTTCATCAGTAAAGTAGAGTTCTGAACCCCCTTGCCCTACTTTATAAACAACCTTGTTCAACCATCTTATTTTCACCCGATCCCCATTTTGTGCTGTATATCCGAAAAATCGGGTAAAAAGACGCTCTGACGCTGTTTCTAGTGCTGTGTATGCGGTTGAAAGATCGACATTACACTCACGTGAAAATTCATGAGATGAGATAAAAATAGGTTCATTACTTGATATTTGTGTTGTTCTAGCAAGCGGCGTAGACATGATAAAAAGACGTTTTTCATCAAGGCTCATTCCACGAAAGCATTCAGCAACTCGGTTTTGTAAGACAACCCAATCTTTCGGATAATGTTTCTTTAGATCTACAGCCATATAAACAGCTCAAAAATAATAAATCGGTTTGTTTTTATACTAAGTACATTGTTTGAGTCAATACTTTTTTACAAATTAAAGTACATACATAGGTTTGTACTTTAATACTTGGCGTTTGTACTTTTTAAACTTGGCGTTTGTACTTTTTAAACAGTGTTTAACTTGGCGTTTGTACTTTAATACTTGGCGTTTGTACTTTTTTAAAGTTTGAAAGCCATGTTACACGTGGCTTTGAGGGGGGGCTAAAAGTATTTAAAAGCTTCTTAAAAGAATAAAAAGGAGCAGGGGAGTGAAAAACAGCCCTATGGCACTCGCTTCGCTCGTGGCATTTTGACCTCGTTTCACTCGGTCTTGGGGGCTGTTTTTTGGTGACTGCTTTCGAGGATTCAAAAAAGCAAAAGCGGCTATGAATTCGCTTCGCTCATAGAGCTTTTTTGCTCGCTTCGCTCGGTCTAGGTGCAAATACCAGCATTTGATTTAATTCCTTTTGTCTTTTTTATTTTTTTAAAGCAGTTTTTCAGAGGGTCGAGGCTCAACTTTTCTTTGTGTCACTCGTAGACACTCGTTAAATATACCGTTTAAATGCAAAAAATAAGGGTTTTTAGCTACTTTAGGTGTTTTTTTGATATTACCTACATGAAGTAAATTAAAGTGCCTTAGAAAGCAAAATAGAGAGATTTAGGAACTCACCTCGTTTAGTTGTTTTGCCGCAACCGAGGGAGTCATATCTCACTTTCGTAGAGTTCACGTTGTTTGTCGAGTAGAACATGGGTAGGCAAATACCCAAGTCATTATCACAATACGTCGTTCTTT
>NZ_VPEP01000043.1:0-6663 GCF_013417035.1 Acinetobacter sp. YH16053 | reverse complement strand
TTTTATGATAACTTTACTGTTAAAAGAAGTCTAGACAACCTTGTTTTATGCTTGGATATAAGGCTTATTTTAAAATAATAGTAGTGAAGATTTTCTAAAATTAACATAATACACCTTATACGAAATAAAAATGGGAGCCTTAAGCTCCCATTTTTTAAGTAATTTTTTCAAATAAGGCTTGGGTGAGCATCTAAAATTCGAATCAATGTAGCTGCTGGTCCAGTTGGATAGCGTCGTCCCTGTTCCCAATTTTGCAGGGTACGGGGGCTAATATGTAGACGTGCAGCAAATTCATTTTGGCTCAAGCCAGTTTTTTCACGTACTTCTTTAATATCAGGCAATTCGAGTTCTGTAACTCGGCTTGCTTTAACTTCTTTACGTTTGATAGCTCCAGCTTCTTTGATTGAAGCAACCAAGTCATCAAATAAGTTGTTATCCATGAAATTGCTCCTTCACGAGTTGGTGCAGAATGGCGGTTTCCTTATCTGTTAAATTATCTTTTACTGATTTTGGATAAGCCACTAAGAAAAAGATCTGATCATCCTCGGTGACCCAATAATAAATCACCCGTATCCCACCACTTTTCCCTTTGTTACCTTGAGCACAACGTACTTTGCGAATACCACCGCCATTCTTGATTAGGTCACCTCTATCAGGCTGTACCAAAAGATCTTGCTGAAGTTGACGATATTCCTCATCAGATACAAGGTCTTTAATTTGCTTGGTAAAGATGCTGGTTTCAATAAATAACATGGACTCTTTATACGTCAATGGCGTATTTGAATTTTAGCAGTTTCCATAACAAAAAACGAGAGCTGGTAGATCTCTGTTATTCCTAAGTAGAAATGTCCTACCTTAAAACCAAATAGAAATGTCCTATACCGACATTTCCAAGTCAAGCACAGGATTCAGATTTCGTTTTTGAATTGCTGTTTTCTGTGCACGTCTACGTGGCATAGCTTGAGAACGATTCCGTTTGTTTTGCTGTTCTAATTCTTCATGCTGTTGTTGAATATGGGCCAATACAGAACCCAAACGTTTATTCTCAACAATCTCTCGCTGGTTCAGCTGGCTTAATTTGTCGAAGATGCTGTAATTGATTTTTCTACCCTGATATTCAATTGCAACTGTACCATCCGGGTATTCAAGGAACTCAAGATACTTGCCAATCAATCTTTGGTTTTCTTCCGTGTTTTCCAGGAGATATACGCATTTATCATAAGTAATGGTCAGGCTGTTCGTGACTCTGCGGGGTTCACGCCAGGTAAAAATATCATCTAATTCTTCGGCTGTTTCAGTGACAGTCCGGTGTAGATCCTTGGGATTAAAGGCCATCTTGGCAAACTTCTGATTGAATTGCTCAATGAAGCAGGGTAGCCAGGCATTCGCTTGTTCAATCGAACAGATGCCTTCCAGGCGCATTTCTTTGATCAGACGGTCCTGAAGCGTTCTATTGGCTCGTTCTACACGGCCTTTGGCCTGTGGTGAATTAGCGAAGATGATATCGATATTGAGGGTACTGAGCACGCGTCCAAACTGGGTAATCTTGGTGTCTTTCTTACTGCTTTGATTCACCCTAAAGACTGAATGTTTGTCGCTGTAAAACGCTAAAGGCTTACCGTGCTGTTCGACATACAGGCGTGTCGAAATCATATAGTCAAAGGCTGATTCTGATTCACAGAAGCGTAAATGCTGCAATTTGCCTGTGGCATCATCGATAAATACCAGCAGACAGCATTTAGCAGCGCGTCCTTCAAACCAGTCATGGTGTGAGCCATCAATTTGGATCAGTTCACCATAACAGTCCCGGTTATAACGAGGCTGATACGGGCGTTTCAGGCGTTTGGAGCGAGGAATCCATAAATTGGCTGCAATCATCCAGGAACGTAGTGTTTCCACCGAGATGTCGAATCCATGAACGGTGGTGAGCTTTTCATGCGCTAAAGTGGGTCCGAAACCATGCAGTTGATCAGAAACAAGATTGAGGCACTTGAGTTTGAGTTCTTCAGGAAGCCTGGAATTGCTGATTTGACCACGACCGGCATGGGCTAATGCAGCTGGGCCTTGAGCTTTGTATTTCTGCAATAAACGTCTGATCTGACGTTCTGAAATATGAAGTAGCTGAGCAGCTTGGGACTGGGTTATGCGTTGATCACAGATTTCCTGCAAGACCGACAATCGTTTAAGTTCTTTATCCGACATAGACACCAACATATCAAACCGTCCGCTAAGAAAATTGCAAAAGTGCATATTCTAAAAGCGGACATTTTTACTTTGGAGAAACCGGACATTTCTACTTTGGGCTTACAATCTCGTTTCGCATAATCGCCATTATGTTAAATAACTTTTAGAAGCTTTAGTACAAGCTTGACAGATTGTCTTATCATTATAAAATAACCTTATTCAAATCATCCTCCCAAGAGTAACGCCAATGAAGTAAGTCATTTTCTCATCATTATTTTTAAACTTTTGATGTGCAAAATAGATTCTACTTGTGGCTATATATTCTTGGTCTCTACTTTATATCCTAAATAATATATTGTTTTTTATAAGTTAATCTTCACTATTTTGCATATCCTCTACATGAGGAATTTTTTATGCAACATGCATGTATTGCTTCAAACTTAAATTTAGAATTTTCTACACAGAAAATGTTTGATCAGCTAAACATTACGCTTTTATCAGGACAGGTTTCTGCATTAATTGGACGTAATGGTTTAGGTAAATCCCTATTGTTCAGAATATTAGATCAAAGCCAAGCTTTAGATATTCATTATAGTGGTCAAGTTTCATGGAATATCCAACATGATTATTTGGCACAATTAGAACGCCTTAATGCTGAAAATATTGCACAAGCATTAGAGGTAGATCATTTACATCATGCTTTTCGGCGTATAGAGAACAATACAGCTAGTTTTGATGATTATGAGTTAGTTGAAAATACCTGGGATTTACCACAAAAATGGCAAAATATACTTGAAAATGCTGACTTACCTACGGATTTGAACTTTCCAACAGAAAAACTGAGTGAAGGACAAAAAACAAAGCTGGCTTTATGTCGTTTGTTTTTAAAAAAGGATCACTATCTACTTTTAGATGAACCAAGCAACCATTTAGACTCAACATCTAGACAATGGTTAATTGAGAGTATTTTGGCACACCCTAGTGGTGTATGCCTGATTAGTCATGATCGCCAATTACTCAATCAAGTCCAACATATTTATGCTTTAACTGAATTAGGCTTACAACACTACAAAGGTAATTATGAGCATTACATTCAACAGCATCAGCTACACATGGATGCATTAACTCAGTCTATTAATAATGAGAAAAAAGAATTAAAGCAGTTAAAACAACGGCAACATGATAGCTTAATGAAAGCGAATAAACGTCAATCTAAAGGCAATGAACTTCGTGATTCTAATTCTCAAGCAAAGATTTTTCTAGATTTCAAAAAGGAAAATGCTGGACAAAGCTTAGGTAAGCTACGTGCCCAACAAACTCGACAAACTGATGATTTGAAAAATAGTCTGATTAATAGGCAGACCATTGTAGAAAAAATCAAAGCTCAGAAGTTTGAATTCCACTTACAGAGTACGAAGCAAGGAGAGATTTTAAGAATTCATGATTTAAAGCTACCCCATACAGCAACAAATAAAATTAATTTTGCATTGAAAGCTGGCGAAAAAATCCATCTTAAAGGTGCTAATGGAATTGGTAAATCAACCTTATTGAAATTGATTTCTACCCATCAACGTGATGATATTTTCTTTAGTGGAACATGTTTGTATTTAGATCAAAACTTTAGTTTATTAAATAATGATTTATCCGTAATCGAAAACCTTGCACTTTATAACTCCAATCTTACTGAAGTTGAGTGGAGAAATTTGTTAGGTCAGTTACGTATTCGTCGTGAAAAAGCTTTATTAAAACTATCAGAACTGAGTGGTGGTGAAAAATTGAAAGTCGCATTATTAGCAATGAGTCACTATCCTGATGGTATTGATTTATTATTGCTTGATGAACCAGAAAATCATTTAGATATTGAGTCTAGAGAGCTTCTATCGCAGGCTATTAGCCAATATCAGGGCGCTGTAATTTTAGTTTCACATGATCATTTTTTTGTTGAACAGTGTGAAATATCTGAAGAGTATTTAATTGAGTAAAATGACATTTTCAAATATATAGATTTATTAGTTCTACTAAAATTAACATAATACACCTTATACGAAATGCTTTATAGAGACCTTTGCACGAAACAGCCCCTTTGCTCGAGGCATACCACCAAACCGAAAAAAAACAAAGAATGGCAATGAAATAAGCAAAACAATGGCTAAATCATGGATAAAATCTCCAAATGGTTGTTAAATTTGTGTCTATTGGCTGAGCTTACTAACCAACAGACACAATAACCCTAGGCGAGTCCGTATTTTCGTTTCAAGCTTAGGGCAGTTTTTAAATTATGCACCATGCTTGCAAGCAAAGTGCTGGTATGAAATTGCATTAACCCTAAATGACGAGCTTTGCTCATCCCATAATGCAGTTTAAAATGTCCAAAGACCCGCTCAACGGTGTTTCTAGTTTGGCTCTTTTGGGTATTATTGCGTTTTTGCTGTTCGGTTAAGGGTGTATTGCGCCATGCTCTATCATGAATATGATTTTTTATCGGTGGTTCATGCTCGGCAAGGTAGTCATCATGGGCTTGGCTTTTATACGCACTGTCAGCATACACGGCTGATTCATCATCTGTTAACAGCGTGGTAAAACATTGGGAATCATGGACATTGGCAGGGGTAGTTTCAACCTTTTTGACAAAGCTGTCTTCATCACAGTTGAGATGAATTTTAAAGCCGTAGGTGGTTTTTACTTTACCTGTACTGTCTTTTTTACTGACATAGGCGGCGTCGTTATCTTGGGTATTGTCGGTGTGTTTGCCTTTCTTAGGTCGTTTGTTTTTAGCTTCAACGATACTGGCATCGATGATGCTGACACTGCCCGCTTTGATAAAAATGTTTTGTTGGGCTAGTTGCTCATTGATTTGGTTGAACAATGGTTCAATCAGTCTAAGCTCACCTAGGTGTTTGTGGTATCGCCAAATGGTGCTATGGTCGGGTACATCATCCGTTAATGATAGGCCAACAAAGCGACGAAATAGTAAGTCTCGTGCCAGTTGTTTTTCCATGGCTGGATCCGATAGGTTATAGAGTTTTTGTAAGAGTAATACTTTAAACATGATGACAGGGTGAAAGGCAGATTCCCCACGCTCACTGCTATGAACGTGGCGTAAGGTTTGCTCGATAGTTTGCCAGTCAATTAGGTTGTGTAGTTCATCTAATTCTTCGATGGCTTTGTGAGCGTTAATGAGACTGTCTGCTAGGGAGAGTTGCCCTGTTTGTTTCCATGCCATAGTCGTGTTTTTTGCTAGGTGATTGATTTTATTGTATTATACCAATTTAATGAACTTTTGTGTGTTTATTCGTGCAAAGGTTTCTGAAAGTGATTGTTTTATATTTTTTTTTATCCGGTTGGAATATTTTAGGACTGAGAAAAGCTTAAAAAGTAGAGCTTTTGGTGGTTTGTTTAGGGCAGATAAGTCAATGCTTGGTTTGGATGGTGACGTTTTATAGCGTGAGGTTGGGTGGGTATACAGAGCGACTGGCAATGCTGTGTTCTATTTTCTGCGATGATGTCATGCGCTGAAATGGAGTAGAATATGTGACATTTTTGAATTTTTGCTGTTTTCAGTATTTGGTTAGTTCTATGTTGAAGTGGATTATTTTGGCGATTTTTATCGCTTCAGCGTTGTATATTCAACAGCGCGGCAAGGTGCGTCATAGTTTTTATCGTCAGTTTTTTGACCATTCGACCATTCTTGCACCGATTAACTATTTAATGTACTTATTTTCTAAAGTGCCGAATCAACCTTATATCGACACTCAGCATTTTCAAGATTTAAAAGTTTTAGATGACAACTGGGAAATGATTCGTGATGAAGCCAAAGCTTTATATCAACAGGGCGGTATTAAAGCTTCAAGTAGCTACGATGATTTGGGGTTTAATTCATTCTTTAAAACAGGCTGGAAGCGTTTTTATTTAAAATGGTATGACTCCGCGCATCCATCAGCAGCAGAATTATGCCCAAAAACCACAGCATTATTAAAAACTTTACCTAGCATTAAGGCGGCGATGTTTACTGAACTAGCGCCCGACAGTCGTTTAGTGCGCCATCGTGACCCCTATGCAGGTTCATTGCGTTACCACTTGGGGTTGATGACACCCAATGATGACCGTTGTTTTATTGATGTCGATGGTGAGCGTTATTCATGGCGTGATGGTGAAAGTGTGGTGTTTGATGAAACCTATATTCACTATGCTGAAAATGGTACTTCTCAAAACCGTATTATTTTCTTTGCCGATGTTGAGCGTCCGTTAAAATCTCGCTGGATGCAAAAGTTTAATCACTGGTTTGGCAAGAATGTGATGACCGCAGCAAGTTCTCCGAATGAAGCAGGCGATCAGACAGGTGGCTTAAACAAAGTCTTTGGCTATGTCTATCAAGTGCGTTTAAAAGCGAAGGCCTTAAAAGCTAAAAATAGTCGCGTGTACTACTTCTTAAAATGGTTTTTGATGCTCGGGATTTTCTTCTTAATTTTTATTCGCCCT
>NZ_VPEP01000042.1:0-6843 GCF_013417035.1 Acinetobacter sp. YH16053 | reverse complement strand
ACTGGTGTTACATCTGTTCCTAAAGTATGTGTTCCATTCGGAGATTTCACATCAACCCGAATATCATCCAACTTAGATGGTCTTTAGTTACGGAATTTTCTGGGGTTTCTGGCGTAAAACCCTTAATAATATTATTCCATAGTTATTTCTGTTTTCATATATGGGGTTTTAATGAAGTTATTGTTTTTATTGTTCTTTTTATTTCCATTATCCGTTTTAGCTAGTGATTGTGGGATTAAAGATTTTTCTTTATGTCAGTCTGCTGAGAATGGCGATAGTTTAGCTCAAATGAAAATTGCTGATATGTATTCAGAGGGGGATGGTGTAAAGCAAGATAAGCACATCGCTTTTGAATGGTATCAAAAGGCTGCAAATCAAGGTAATGTAGAAGCTCAGAGTATTTTAGGTTCATTGTATCTTTATGGTACAGGCGTTAATTCTAGTAAACCAATGGCATTGAAGTTTTACAAAATGGCAGCTGATCAGGGTGACATAATAGCTATCATTTCATTAGGTCAAATGTATTTGGTTGGATATGGTGTGAAAAAAGATGAGGTTATGGCTTTCAATTTTTATCAAAAAGCAGCTGAACTAGGCGATGTTTCATCACAAGCAATATTATGTGGTTTTTATCGTAAAGGTATAGGAACTGATCAAAATGATGATTTAGCCTTTGAATGGTGCAAAAAAGCCGCAAATAAAGGAAGTGAATCTGCTCAATACGCTCTTGGTAATATGTATTTGAACGGAGTTGGTGTAAAGCAAGATATTTCTGAGAGTCAATTATGGTTCAAGGAATCTTGTGATAATGGTTTTGATTTTGCCTGTTCTAAAGTAGACAAAAAATAATGCCCCAATGATGTGCTAACAAAATTTTCAAATTAATTATTAGAATGTAATAATTAATTGTATTTGTTATAATGATATAGTAATTGTAAGTTTAATATACAACGAGAATAATATGAAGAAAAAAGTAATTAGATTAGTAAGTCAGATAGATGTGAATGAAACCAAAAGTAGTTTAATTTATGAGCAGAAAATGTCATTAATTTACTTTCTTTTTGGTGGATGGTTTTCTTTTTTCTTCATGAAAAAAAAAGGAAATAGAACTGTTTGTTTTTTGCGTGATATCAATTCTATTGATATTTCATCAACAGTAATGACTGGTAATTTAATTACGGTTAATACAAATGATATTCGTTATGTCCTGGAAGTCAGGAATAAAAAGACATGGGTTGATATTTGCAAAACCCTTCCATCCATACTCCCTAACATTATAATTAATGAAAAAAAATAATTCCATTTAAATTATTACAATTCAAACCGGTGAATAAACATAATAAAATTTACCGGTTTGAAATATGACAAAATTATCTGACGTTTGAATTGCTGTTTTATTGTTTTTTGATTACTTTGTTGTTACCAAATCGGTTTTGACCAATATCACCTTTATAAAATATCATTAAGATTGCGAGTGCTAAATAGGAAAGTATTCCTAGCATTCCTATTACTAATCCTATCGTTCCGAATAAATTACCGCCTATATAGGTGAATGATAATGCAATTATAAAAAATAAATATGGCGTAATGAGAAACCATCCAGAGTAATTTACATCATGTAATCTACGGATAGATACGGTTATTTCTGGAATAAAAATTATTAAATAAAATATTGATGCAATCAATGTAAATCTTTCAATAATTAATAGCAGTATAGGGTTAATTATTATAAATGCGATGTATTCCTGACGAGAAGATCGGTCTTTGAAATTAAAATAATTACGGAAACAATTAAAATAACTATTAAAGAATGAACTCATAAAGTCTTTATCCAATTTGATGATGGTTTTCAGTATGATAATTTTTGCTATTTGATTTTTTAAAAATCTGGTCAATGACTATAATTTAACATAAAGGTGCTTAAGCGTAACGCCATTTAGGCACTCAACCTAAAATTCCCCTCAACCGCTCAAAACTCCCTATCTTCTCCCCGTAAAAAGCCCCATTTTTGTGTTAGTGATTTGTTATCAAAACGGCGGTTTGGGTTTCGCGGTAAAAATGACGTCAACCGGCTATTTTTTCCAGAATTGCCACGGTTTTTTTGTTGGTACTGGTATAACAGGTTCGGGTGTTGTCGGCAGCTTGGATTCGATTAATAGCATTGCTTGTTTTAGGCTGTCTATATGTGACTGTTGAGCTGTAACGAGTTGTCTCAGGTGTTCAACTTCCTGTTCTAGTTGCTTTGTTTTATTGGTTTCACTTGTTCCGTTAGGTGTTGCATGTTGTTCATTTATTACAGTGTCACTCTGTTCATGATGAACAGACTTGAATGCGCCAAAAACTCGTAAAAGCTCTGATGTATCTATCTTTTTTATTCCATTCTCATCTGTACATATGGACAATTTTCCGTTTGATATGTAACGGTGAACAGTTGTTCTACTTTTTTTCGTTAATCGTGAAGCTTCACTGATCGATACCAGAGCCATTATTCATCCTCAAATTGATATTTTTATTTGATTATCTTGTGTAAATTGAAAATGTAGCGCGTTAGCTGTTCGACCTTTTTTTACAATATCAACCGTTACCATTAGGTCACTCTTATCATTTAATTCCTTTATGGCGGGTTTTATTACAAACTTATTAAGCTCTGAGAATTTTGAATATTTGTTATCTATTCCCATCATTGAGCGGAAATCATCAACATTGATTAGTCTATCTCCAGTGGCTTTAAATTGCATTAATAGCTCATAAATCCTAATGCTATATGTTCTTTTAAGAGCTGACACATTTTTAACTGCAATACTGGTGAATTGTCCTTTTAACTGAGTTAGGTATGGCATTATTGAGTCAGAAAAAGTTAACTCTATTCGACCTTCCCCTCCAAAATATTTTGCTTTTTGTTGAATCCATCGGATCTCTTCTTTTTTATTTTTCCAATGTATCTGTATCCATCTTTCCGCTAATTTATCTACTGCATCTTGTAAATGTCTCTCTGCATTACCTGTACCCATATTAGGAAAAGCTAGATAAAACTCTTCGGCTGTTAACTCAAAGGTTTTCTCAGGGGACTCATCTTTGGGATTCAACTTACCAATACACATTAATAAAACCCGCTGTTCCTGCAAAGTTAGTTTATAACTAGCTTCAATTAGAGCATTTGATTTGTAGGCTACTAGGTTATTCATCAAAGACCTCCTAATGGTGTTAAATAAATATACACCACTAATACCATTAATGGTATGTTTTATTTTAACACCATCAATGCGTGTGGATATTACCGTAAAAAGCACCATCTATTACCGTAAAAAGCACCATCTATTACCGTAAAAAGCACCATCTATTACCGTAAAAAGCACCATCTATGTTGTTGTAAGTTATTGATTACAGCGAGTTTTTTTTACCCGAAAACAAGATAAAAAACAAAAAAACAAGTTAAAAAGGGAAATGCCTGTGAATAACTCAACCAAAGTTGTCAGATACATCACGCTTCGTAATATTTAAAAGGATGTCGCAAACAACGTTTGCTCCTTTTCAGACAAACCTAAAACACCTCAGTAGCTCCCTCGCTTTGCTCGGGCAACTCGTTGAACATTTCTTTTGTCTACGACCATCCAGCCACTGCGCCGCTGTTTTTTCCGTGTCATTGGGTTCGCTTCGCTCACGGCTCAATCAGGAAGGAGCTGTCTGAGCTTCTGAGCCACGTTTTCAGTATTGGGTGATAAATTCCATTATCGAGCCAATAAAACCTCACCACGGACTTCCTGTGGCGTTTTAGAGGGTATTAACACCCTGTTCTAATCTTCCTTTTTTTGATTGAGTAATGCTTGCCCCTTAAATTTCCATTCTTCCCATTTGGGATTGTCACGGGATAATTCATGCAAGCTGACTAATGCCCCCAGTAGTTTTGCGGGGTCATCTACCGGTTTACCCGTTTGACTGTCCACTAACCCTGCCATAATGAGTAATCCCGCCGATTGATAAAGGGCATGGTCACGCGCTTTACGGGCCGCTTTGGCTTCTGCACGCTTCTCTGCTTGAATAAGATTCATCACCTTTGTGCGGGCTTCCTGTGCTTTTTCTGCTGCCCGCTCTGCCTGAATTAACAATGAGAGCGTTTTTATTTCTTGGGCGGTTTTATCCGCTTTATCGTGCAAAATCACCAATAAGCGTTGTGCCTCATTCGGTGATTTTAAACCACGGATAGTTTGCACTCTGTCTGCCACCCATTTAGCCTGTTTTTCGTTTTTCATCTTTACCACTCATGCAGCTTTTAGAATGAAATAATTATGCTCATGATTGGCAACTCAGGTCAAATTCCACTACAATCCCTATCATCTTTTTATTGATAGGGCGCACTTAGACGTTTCTTCACTTCATTCAGAAACGGTGCGCGCTTGCAGCGGGCGAAAACAGCATGGCATCTTATCATCTCAGCGTTAAAACCGGCGGGAAAGGCAAAGCCACTTCCCATGCCGATTATATTGCGCGTGAGGGAAAATATGCCCGTGAAAAAGACAACGACCTTGAGCATCAAGAGTCCGGCAATATGCCCGCATGGGCAGCGCATAAACCGTCCGAGTTTTGGAAAGCCGCGGACACGTTTGAACGTGCCAACGGCTGTACCTACCGCGAAATTGAAATTGCCCTGCCGCGTGAATTGACACCCGCACAACGCCTTGAGCTTGTTCGTGATTTTATTCAACAGGAAATTGGCGACCGGCACGCCTATCAATTTGCCATTCATAACCCCAGAGCGGCGATTGAAGGCGGTGAACAACCGCATGCGCATATTATGTTCTCTGAACGGCTTAATGACGGTATCGAGCGTGACCCGCAGTTGTATTTTAAACGGGCTAACACGAAAAACCCTGAACGGGGCGGCGCAAAAAAATCTCGTTTTGGCGAAACGCCGACCGAACGCAAGGCATACCTTATCGCCCAGCGAGAACGCTGGGCTGACTTACAGAATAAGTATCTTGAACGGTATCAGCACGCTGACCGCGTTGATGCGCGTTCCCTGAAAGCACAGGGGATTGAGCGTGAGCCGGAGCGACATTTTGGCGCAGGACAGGTCAGGCAGTTTAATACAGCGCAGTTACACGCCCTGATGGAGCGCAGAGAAGCGGAGCGACAGGCTCAGCACTGTCGTGATGAATGTAACTGCGTCATTGATGTCACGACGACATTACGGGAAGCCCTCGCAGAGCGCGATAACGTCACTGAAACACCTAAATGCGAGGTGATGCAAAATGCGACTCAGGGCAGAACGTTTGATTTTGAAAAAGAGTCTGACAAGCTGAACGCACTGGTCAATGATGCCTTGAGTGAGATACAAGACGAGATTGACCTTCAATCCTTGATTAATGACTCGATGGCAGAGTTTCAGAATATTCATCAGGAACTGGTTAAGCAGCAGGAACGCGAGTATTGGGCTGAGCAGCGGCGTCAGCAGGAAAATGAACGACAGCGCCTCGCTGAGCAGAAGCGACAGAAACCGGATGACGGCTGGTCATTTTCACGATAGAGAGAATTTTGTATGAGTGATGAGATTAAAAAAATTGCGGCGCTGATTGGGCATCAGCAAGCGCAGGAAAAGCGTGTGGCGGCGTTGATTGATGAATTTCAGGCAGAATCCGCCAAATTAAGCCGCCAAACAGCACAATTGGCTCAGGTGATCCATGAATTGGACAGTGCCTCCGGTAAGATGACCGACACGATCAGGCAATCGGTGAATGCAGCCTTAACTCAGGTTGAAAAAGAACTCAAACAAACGGGATTGGCGCAGCAGAAACCCGCCGTCAATGCGCTGAATCAGGTGGTTACAGCAGCTAATGAATCCGTGAGTGCAATGCGACGTGAAATGTCACGTTATACGTGGAAATCCGCGATTTATATCGCCCTGACAATGGTTGCTGTTATGGGGGGCTGTCTCTGGGGGATGTTTTATTTTATCGACAGTGGTTATGACCGAATTGCAAAAATGCAGCGCATGGAAGCGGTCTGGCAAAAAAAAGCCCCGCTGGCTGATATCTCCACGTGTGACGGAAAACCTTGTGTGAAAGTGGATACAAGGCAGTCATATGGTGATAAAAAAGACACCTATCTGATTATCAAACAATAAAAAAACGGCGCTGAATACGCCGTTTTCCCGTGCAAGTCGTCAAAGTAGCGAGGGGGTTTTGAGCGGTTCGCCCTCATTCAACCTATTCATCTGCTAATGAGCCGGAAGGTTGAAAGATCTTTCAGTTTTTACTGATTAAATATGAGCATATTTAATCCAGCAAGTACTTACCATACTACCCTGGAGACTCACCTTTTAAATATCTATTTAATAAGTAACTAAGAGGCCAACCCTCAGAATCATTCAGTAACAGGCACTTAGATATCATTTCAAAATCATCTGATATATAAGCGGAAACATCACTATCTCCACAAACTTTAAATGATAACTTAAATGAAGCTTCTCTTATCCTATTTATTATTTCGATGCAATCGTCAGGAAAACATATATTTTTTATTTTATTAAAACTATTTAGCCACTGTTTTTCAAACTCATCGCCATCTCTTTTATCTAATGCGTCATCAATATTTATATGTAATAAAAAATCAAAAAATTTAGGTTCGTTAATTATCATTAACAATTCATTTAAGTTATCATTAGACATTACATTAACCCTTGCTTAGTTAGCCATTCTTCAATTAAATTAACCGCTTTTACTGGTGTTACATCTGTTCCTAAAGTATGTGTTCCATTCGGAGATTTCACATCAACCCGAATATCATCCAACTTAGATGGTCTTTAGTTACGGAATTTTCTGGGGTTTCTGGCGTAAAACCCTTAAT
>NZ_VPEP01000041.1:0-7305 GCF_013417035.1 Acinetobacter sp. YH16053 | reverse complement strand
GGAGGATTAAAATGGTTAAAGTCGCTGATTTACCAAGTTTTGATATGGCTGAGTCACTCAAAACTGAAGAAGACATTGTGATGTATCTCAACATGGTTCTTGAGGAAAATGATCCAGCTGAATTAGCTCATGCTCTTGGCGTAATTGCTAAAGCTCGTGGCATGACTCAAATCGCTAAAGAAGCAGGGATTGGACGTGAAGCACTTTACAAAGCCCTACGTCAGGATTCAGCACCACGTTTTGATACGATTAATCGTGTAGTGAATGCTTTAGGCTTAAAACTGACAGTACAACATGCCTAAAAACTTAAAAAATATAGTAAAAATGGGAGCTAAAGGCTCCCATTTTTTGATTCGTATAAATTTACTTTTGACTTAAAGTCTTTAATTCACGAATAGCTTTGCTTAGTTCAAACATTTGGTTGTGTAACTGCTCAGATAACATCTCATTATTTGCATCTTTTTTATTCAAAATATCTGCAATATCAATAGTATCTTCCATAATCTGAATTAATTTACTATGCACCTGTTCATATTCACTATTAGGCATCATTATCTCCTCCAAAAATTTAAGTCATTTAACATAAAATCTCTTATACGAAATCCAAATTCAAGACATAAAAAAGCCCAACATCCTGTTGGGCTTTTTTACGTATTTGATGCGTTGGTATAACTCCTGTCGTACCTGCATATTCCATTGCTACGGTTTCTTATTGTTATCTGGAGCATCCTGCTCTCTATGTGTTCATCATAGAAAATTGAGGGCGATTGGTATAGACGCAAAATACCTGAATGAATGTGAGCCAAGGCTTACAAAATTGATTAAAACTTATCCCGAAAGTTGTCCGCAGAAATTGGGGATGAATTTGATCTTAAAAGGCATATATCTTATAGGGAATTGCGGTTTTTGATCGTTTTTTAATCAATTTTATAGGCAAAAAATGACAAATATGCTCAAAAAGAAACCGACATGTTTCACAGTCGGTTTTTTTCTGTTTTTCAGGGTGGGTGAAAATTCTTAAGTTATTGATTTTAAATCATTATTTTGCTTGCATTTCGCATAAGCTCTATTATGTTAAATGGGAGGGAGCAAAATAAGTTAACATTTTGCTTCCGACCACATTAAGCTAGAGTTTTATTTAAATAAAGCTATTTAGTAATCATTAAAATCTAAATCTAACACCAGCTCCATATAACCAACCTTTCTCAGAGTTTGATTCTATTTGCCACGACGTTTCATCATTACCTTTTGAATACTCATAGGCAATGTCGATATACGGCATGATCTTTTTACTGATTTCATAGCGAGTTTCAAGCCCTGCGGTTGCACTGCTTAAACCAGTTTTTTTCGCATATTTAGAGTCATCACTAAAGATCGCATCCAACTCTAAATAAGTTTGAATAATCAACTTTTGGGTAATCAGAAAATCACGTTCCGTTTCTAGACTAAAGCCCGCATAACTGTCTTCTCCTGCATAGAGATAAGCATCAGTTTCAAAGAAATATGGTGCCATACCATGTAAGCCAATCACTGCATCAACATTTTCTTCGGTATCTTTGCGATGATCATCGAGTTCAACTTTTTCACTGCGATAACGTGCACCAATCTGTGCATCCCAAAAGTCTGAAATCATACGGCTATATAAAAGTTTGGCATCATAATGTGCATCATGCGATTCTTCTTTATCGGCATGAACTTTAATAAAAACCTTATTTTCATCTGTGCCAATACGGGTTTCAAACTCTGACTTTAAACCGCCTGTGCCATCTTCATTGACAAACCACTTATTATCCACCGTCGTAATCGCATAAATTTGCGCACCGTGTTCTGAGCGATGATCATAATGCGAACTCTGCTGAGTATTCGCATCTGGTACATGATGTAAATGATTAACCGTAGATGTTGCCTGATGTTGTGCATGATTCATCTCAGACATGGCTTGATGATTCATTGATGGCATATTTTTCCCATTATTCTGAGTAGTTGAATGATGCCCTTCGTGCGCCACACTTAAGGTCGTTAAACTCAATACCGCAACAGAAAAAATCGCTTTCAATACAAAATTAGTGATGTGCATGTTCAGCTCCTTTTTGCTCAGTTACTTCGTGAGTTTGAGTCGAATTTGTACCTTGAATTGGCATTGTAGATACTTGTTCATCGCTAACATTCGCCACGATTAACTTGTTCATCATCCCCGCACTCATGTGATACAACAAATGACAATGGATTGCCCATTCACCCAATTCATCCGCAGTTAATAAAGCCGTAACTGTTTTACCCGGTGGTACGATCAATGTGTGTTTATTTGGCATATCTACCGACTTTTGACCATTCTCCAGCTGCATAAACATACCGTGTAAATGCATCGGGTGCGCCATCATACTGTCATTAATAAATTTGATACGAATACGCTCGCCATATTTCACTTTTAACGGCTCAGCATCACTAAATTTTTTACCGTTAATGGTCCAAATATAACGTTCCATAGTACCGCCCAAACGCACGACCAATTCACTGCTGGCTTCACGAGTATCTTTTTGCGGCTCTAACGATTTTAAATCGCTATATTGCAAAGCTTTATTACCTGCAGGTGTAGAGGCATTTGCCCAACCATAAACCACTTGATCATTTTTTTGCGGTTTTACTGCGCTATGCTGTGAATGATCCGTGCCTTTCATATCGCCATGGTTCATTTTCGAATGATCCATTCCTGAATGATCACCACCACCATGTCCCATATCTTCCATAGTCAAAAGCGAGCGTGGACGTGGCTGAGGCATATGCATGCCGTGTGTCACAGGATTTAGTTCATTGTGTAGCGTACCAATCGCATAACCTGAACGGTCAATTGACTCAGCTTCAATTTGATAATGTCCACCTTTTGGCTCCACAATCACATCATAAGTTTCAGCCGTACCAATACGGAATTCATCTACAGAAATGGGTTTCACAGGCTGACCATCAGCACTAACCACAGTCATTTTCAAGTTAGGAATACGGACATCGTAGAAAGACATCGCAGATGCATTCACAAAACGTAGGCGAATTTTTTCATTCGGTTTAAACATTCCTGTCCAATTTTGTTCAGGTGTTTTGCCATTAATGAGGAAGGTATAACCTGTAACATCCGACATGTCGGTTTTTAGCATACGCATCTGATTCCACATTTTGCGGTCAGACCATGTCGCTTTTATGCCATCACGTTTAACCTGCTTCCAAACATCACCCAAGGTTTCACGCTGATCTTGATAATATTCAGCTGAAATTTTAAGATCTTTCTGAATTTGATCACTGGTTTTTTCATGAAAATCTGACAACATCACCACATAGTCACGTTCAGCTTTTTCATGTGCTGCCAATGGTGTTTTACCTTTTGGATAAATCACAAAAGAACCATATAAGCCGTCTTGTTCCTGTCCTTTAGAATGAGCGTGATACCAATAAGTCCCGCTTTGGCGAATCTTGAATTTATAAACATACTCGCTTTGAGGCTTAATACCGTTAAAACCATTAAATCCTGGTACACCATCCATAATGCCCGGCAACAACAGTCCGTGCCAATGAATAGAAGAATCTTGGTTTTTTAAATTATTTTTCACGCGAATGATGGCTTCATCACCCTCTTCAAACTCAAGCAAAGGCGCAGGAAATTGACCATTTACGGTAATGCGCTTTACAGGCTTTCCAGTTGGGCTGACCACTGCTTCATCAATAACAAGCTGATATTCACGCACTTCGGCAAAAACCAAAGGCGACGATGCAAAACAAATACCTGCTAATAGGTACGAACTAATTTTATGAGACATAACTTAACCTTAGTTTTTGAAAAATAAATAAATTTTTAAAAAAAATTGGTTAAGTTTTAGGAGGACGTGAAATTTCTTGCCAATACCCATTTAGATATTGGTTGAGGTAATAAAAATTAGGCTGATCTATAGAATAGAAGGTATCTAGGGGATCTAGCGAGCTTTGCAAAGAATGAAGACATGAGATCTGTGTCTGGCAGGATAAGCTAGAACATTCCTGACACTTTTTGTGATCTATATTCTGATTAATAGCTAAATGATTATGGCAATCGGTATTCGTTTGTACTTCGTGATTAATACCATGTTGAGTGACTTGCTGTGCTTGATCTAAACAATGATCTTGGCTCATTTCAGTTTGAATATTGATATGCATTATCTTTACTGATGCAACAGACACACTACTCCATCCTATGGCAAAAACCATAAGAAAACAAAACCAAAGTTTTTTGGAGAGATGAGTCAACACGAATGCTATCTAGGAATAGAATTTAATCCAAAATATCTTAACGGAATTTCAACTATTTACAACTCAATATAATTTAGTAGTTTCTCTAAAATTAACATAATACACCTTATGCGAAGTCAAAAACTCTAGACCTAAAAGTACATATAAAATTAGTGCCTATTCATAATAAAAATTAAAACTCTTGTAATTACTTTCATACTTGTATCAACTTTTTTAAACAGAACTATTGTTCTTAACTAAATGCTCTCATTCCCTCAACGTTCCCCTTCAGTCTGCCTATCGGCAGACGGTGAACGTTGAGGGAATTTCGGCCATACTTACCCTTAAAGGGGCTAATTATCCCCCTTAAAGTATTCCCGAAAATCTATCGGACTGACGGAGCCACGTCTCGGTCGATCGGCAAAGAGTAAGTGTACTTTCTCTTCAGGCTGAGATTACGATCTACACATCGCATTGGCACGTTCTCAAACCGAACAGCAGCTTTTCTCTGCGAGGGTTTCCCCAACATACAATTTAAAGCTTAGCTGAACTACTCATCACGCTGTTGCTTTGCCAATATCCCCTAGTAACAACTTAATCACGATGGTGCGCTAGCGTCGCTAATCCATCCACCCGCACCTGTGAAATCTACAAAATCTGTAAATCAAGCAGAGCGTAGCAAAATTTAAAAAATCGGATTTAAATTGGTTCAATTTCTGCATGTTTCAGAAAAAAAAATTTAATGCATTAATCATTGAACCGAATTCTAAAAAATACATATATGACCTTCAGCACATTTTGATGCCATATAAACCTTTTTATTGACTTATCTAAGAAAAAAATTATTGATCTTTGCAAAACAGAATAAGCTCTAAATAAAAGGGGCAATGCGACAAGCAAGCCTACCTGTGTCCACAATTTTCTTCGAAAATTTGGACTCAGGGACTTGTTAGGGGTTTCACCCCTAAGACCCCAAAAGCAAAAGCTCTTAACGAGACACGAAATGGTAAAAAATAAAACAAAAAAATTTAGACTCACACAGCTCCAGTTTGAGCAACTGGAGCAACACCTGCAAAAGGAAAATACAAGTTTCACTGACTTCATTCATTCATTAATCGAGCGTGAAGTCATGCAAGATGTGATTACCGTTCAACAAACCAAAGACGAAATAAAACCCACAAGAACAAAAATTAAAACAGTGATTGAGGTAGTCAAACGCTATCAAAAGACTGATCCGAATGTATTGCTAGAGCTATCAAGAATCGGCAACAACATAAACCAAATTGCACGAGCGTTGAATATCATCAAGAACGCAGATCCTCAAGAACAACGCAAACTAAATATTTTTAACATGTTGCTTGTTTTAAAAGGCATTCAAACCGAGCTAGAAAAAGTCTTCCCTGCCTTACCTAAAATTAGTCGGCAAAGCCCTGAACGCTTAAAAAAGCAGTTGTCTTCAGTACAACTGGCTGAGGATGATGAAAGTGCATATTAAATTTTTGAATCATGGCAAAGGCAATGCTGCCAAAGCATCGGCATACTTACTCGATAAGTTTGATCACATGGGCAATGTGCGTGCAGGCATTGAAGTTTTAAGAGGTGATGCAACCACATTTAACGCCATTTGTGATGCAAGCCCCCATCTGTGGAAATACACCAGTGGCGTGATTGCTTGGTCAAAGGATGATGCCCCTACAGACGAGCAGATCAGGGAGGTTTTAACCGACTTTGAACAACATGCTTTCTCAGGGTTAGACCCATCTCAATATCATCTGTTTGCCGTTCAACATACGGATGATGATGGCTCAAAGCATATTCATGTTTTAGTACCACGCCTTGATTTACAGAGTGGAAAATCACTCAACATTGCGCCCCCAGGGCATGAGAAACATTTCGACTCATTACGGGATTACTTCAACACAAAATACCAGTGGTCACGCCCTGACGATTTGCTGCTAATGCACACGACACAAGAGCCGAACCACGTTGCCAAGCTTAATGCTCAAGCAAAAAAAATACTCTCAAGCAAAGAGCTAGAAACCTTGCCCAAAAAGCAATTTTACAAAGCAATTGATAATTACGTGAAAACCCTCTTAAAAACCAACACAGCAAAAAATAGAGCGGAAATAATCACCTGTATCAAACAACTAGATGGAGTCGACTCGATAAAACCAAATAAAGAGTCTCTAACGGTCACTCTCAACAACGGCAAAAAACATCGAATAAAAGGTGATTTCTATCATGAAAACTTCGAAATTGGATCTTATTCAGAGCATCTCAGAGCAGCAGCAGAAAGCCGACCAACTGCAAGTGAGCTTGCAGCAGCTCTCACAGACGCTGAGCAACTTCGAGCAACTTATAGAGCAAAGCGAGAAGCCTATAATCAACAACACCACGCTTTTACGCAAAGTACAGCAGACGACAACAACCATAGAATCGCACCTAAGCTCGATTTTGACCGAGCTAGGGTTTCTATCACCCCAAGCAATAAAAACGCTAACAGCGAGCTATACGGAGCAAATAGAGGCACTTCAAAAAAAACTAGCGAATATAGATATTACGGAAATATCAAAAGTGAAATCGAGCATAGATTCGTTTTCAACCTCAATTCAGGCTCTACAGAACCACATCAACAGCCAGTTGCAGAGCCTTTCAATCGACAAGCAGAGCCTACAAAAGAGCATACAAACCCAAGTACAGCAAGCGATAGCGAACCAAAGCGTACAGATCGAGAGCGAAATACAAACACTGATTTCAGAAAAGCTAAGCAATCAGAGATCGAAATACATTCTTTGGGGGGTAATCAGCTTTGGAATACTGAGTCTTTTAATGAGTTTTTATCTGAGCTATCAAGCCAGCATGAATCTAAAGACCATCGAAGCACAAGAACAAATAATTCAGCAGAACAGTCAGCAAATCAGAAATCAAATCAAAATGTTGGAAATCCAACGGAGGTAAGCAATGCAGACAGAAATCGACCACTTCTTAACAGAGCAAAACAACTTGTTATCAGAACAAAACAGCTTATTGATTCAACAAATCAATTCATTAAAA